>CAIVEH010000256.1 GCA_903904855.1 uncultured Bacteroidota bacterium
AATGTCCCTTTTAAAACTATCCGGTCATAGCAACTCAACACACCGGAAATTTTATCTTCGTAGCGTTTTGTAAGCAGTTCCAATTTTTTGTTATAAAATTAGGGGTTTTCCTTTTTGGTTCTGGCTTGTCCAGGTTAGGTAAATTAACTTTGATCTCATTTTTCAATCTGGTATACCTTAATGCTTATCATAAAGAAAGTGCATTTATCTGGTGTTTTGCGGGTTGCAATCATTTTTACTTCGGCTCTTCCCGATGCGTTAGTGTAATAAATTACCTTAATTACCTGTTTCGATGCACCGGGTATGATGAAAGGTTGCCCGAGTGGCATATAATCTCCCTCCTCTTTAATTAGTGAAAAAGAGAAAAAATTGCTGTCGGTAAGGCAGGTAGTTTCAATTTCAAATTCAGCACGCATTTGCACTGCCCCTTTTGCAGCTGAGTATAACCTGACATGCTGATCTGTTTCATTGCCATTCTCATAAAATGAGAAACTGACAATACCATCCTTGTTAAAGCCATCGGCCGGGTAGTAGCTGTTTATCTTGCCATCCAGAAAGGCCAGTTCCTGGTTACTCTTAAAAAAACCGTTTTTGGGGGTTAGTGTAAAAATCAGTTTTTCTTTGCCGGGATCTTGAGCAAAGACACTCCCCTGGCTTGCAGCGAATATTAATATCAGAATGATTATACTATTTTTCATTTTGACAAATTTAGCTTTAAAATAAAAACAGTTAATGAGAATTTTAGACAAATGAATCATTTCTCTTTCACAAACATAGCTGTCTTTACCTTATCTCCATTTTTAAGGTTAAGAAAATACCTTCCTGTTGGTAAGAAACTGATATTAACATTCGTTTTTACTTGGTTCAATGGTAGCGTTACAAGTACTTTACCCGAGGTATTTGTTATGGTAAATGAAGTAAACGCTGCACTATCTGTTGTTACAACCAGTTCGTTATTATCGGGGTCGGCAATTACACTGAATGCATCTTTAGGTGTTTCCCGGATTTCTGTCTGATCTTCCTTCAAAGGTTCCAACTCAGGTACAAATTGTAGTTTCATCAGCGATTCTTTCTGAGGTTCAACCTGAGGTAATTTCTGAAGTTCGGTCTGAGGTAATTTCTGAAGCTCCAGCAGAGGTTCCATCTGAGTTTGCACCTGTTGTACTTTCTGTAGTTCCATCTTGGGTGCTTTCTGAATTGCCTGCTGAGTTTCAATAGGTGGTACTTTCTGAAGTTCCAGCTGAGGTTCCATCTGAGTTTGTACCTGTTGTACTTTCTGGAGTTCCATCTTGGGTGCTTTCTGAATTGCCTTCTGAATTTCTATATTTGGTATTTTCATAAGTTCCTTCTTAGGTTCCTTCTTTAGTTCTTTTTTGGATTGAGCCTGAGTGGCCGCTACTTTGCGAACCACATGGTTTCCGGCATCTGCAATGTATATATTGCCCGCAGCATCCGCAGCAACATCCGACGGCCAGTTTAGTTGTGCATTGGCAGCCTTGCCCCCGTCTCCTGAATAACCCTTGTGGCCATTGCCTGCAAATGTGCTGATGATACCATTGGTATCCACCCGCCGGATGACGTTATTAATTACATCCGTGATATAGAGGTTCCCTTCCTTATCAGCAGCAATACCATGCGGACTGCTGATCTGTGCTGACGTTGCGGGTTCGCCATCCCCGCTATATCCTGGTTTTCCGTTCCCGGCAAAAGTGGTAATGATGCCTGTATAACTTACTTTGCGCACAGCATTATTGTAGGTGTCGGCTATATAAATATTACTCTTGCTATCTTCTGCCACTCCCCATGGTTTGTTCAATTCTGCATCCTTTGCTAATGCCCCATCACCGGAATATCCTGCTTTGCCAATACCGGCTATAATCGAAATTTTCCCATTAACTGAAATGCTGTGTACCGTATTATTATGCTCGTCTGCAAAGTACTTCCGGAATGTATTGCTGCTATCTGAATTGGCATAACTGATAACTGCTGATTGTTGCACCCGGTTATTCTCAGGTCTCTGCTGAGGAAATCCTGCTACTGTATGTATGAGGCCTGCAGTATTTACTTTACGGATTACACTGTTCTCAAAATCTCCTAAATAAATATTTCCATAGTCAGCTATTATGCTGCGGGGCTTCCAGAGCACAGCATTAGTTGCAGGGCCTTCATCCCCTTCAAAGCCTTTAGCCGGATGTATCCTTTCTTCCTGGTAATTGCCAATAATCGTACTGATGATTCCGTTCGTTGTTACTTTTCGCACAATATTATACCCTGCATCTACAATGTAAATACAACCATATTTATCTGTAGTAATACTTATGGGTTGGTTTATTCCGACTTTGGTTGCAGGGCCGCCATCTCCGCTGTATTCAACCCTTCCGGTGCCTGCTATAGTAGTAATAGTCTGTGCTTGTGCATTAGCACAGGTACACATAACTAATATAAGGATGCGGAGCACAACCATAATAGGTAAAGGTATGTATTTATAAAAACACGGAAATACTTGCTTGGTAATGAATAAGGCAACAATCATTCAGTTCCTGCAGTATGCAATGATCCGCTATTCATTGTTAACTGTAGTATAAAAAACTGCCTGAACTACAGGTAGTTCAGGCAGCCAGGAAAAAAATCTATTGGTAAGTAATTAACTCAATCCTTCAATCTGTCCATTCACCAGTTTAATATGCATTGCCTGCGGATCTTTTGGCAAACCTGGCATACGCATTATTTCTCCGGCTACTGCTACTATAAACCCGGCTCCTGCATTAATTACCAGGTCGCGGATATTGATGGTAAAACCTGTCGGTGCACAGATCTTCTTTTCATCATCCGAGAAGGAATATTGTGTTTTTGCAATACACACCGGCAGCTGTCCCCATCCATTTGCTTCAAACTGCTTTAATTTGGTAACTGCCGGACCGGCAAATACCACCTTATCAGCACGGTAAATTTTAGTAGCTATTTTTTCAATTTTCGACTTGATGCTGTCTTCCGAAGCATAAGTGAAGTTAAGGTCTTTCGATGGGTTATTCTCTATCATCTCCACAACCTTGCGGGCAAGATCTGCTGCGCCTTCGCCACCCTTTGTAAATCCGTTGTTGATTGCGAAAACCACGCCTTCTTTTTCACAGAAATCTACCAGGTAGTTGATCTCTTCATCCGTATCGTGTTTGAATTTATTGAAGGATACAACCACACTCTGGCCAAAGTTTTTCATATTCTGTATATGCCTTTGCAAGTTGGGTATACCTGCAATCAAAGCCTCCAGGTTCGGTTTGCTGATCTCGGCTGCAGGCACGCCGCCATGCAGTTTCAGGGCTGCTGATGTAGCTACAATAATTGTTGCCTTAGGCCTTAAACCTGAAATCCGGCATTTGATATCCAGGAATTTCTCTGCCCCAAGGTCGCTTCCGAAACCAGATTCTGTAACTACATAGTCCGAACAGCTCATTGCCATTTTTGTTGCAAGTACTGTATTGCAGCCATGGGCTATATTGGCAAACGGCCCTCCATGCACAAATGCTGTTGTCTGCTCAGTTGTCTGTACAAGATTTGGCAGTAAGGCGTCTTTCAGTAATACGGTAATTGATTCAGCAATACCAAGGTCTTTTACTGTAAATGGTGTTTTATCGGTTCTGAATCCCAGCACTATTCTTTCTATTCTTGCCTGTAGATCATCCATGTCAGTTGCCAGGCAGAAAAGCGCCATAATTTCAGATGCTGGTGTAATATCAAAACCGGCTTCTGTGGGTATACCATTTGCGCTGCCGCCAAGGCCCGTTACAATGTTTCTCAGCGAACGGTCATTCACATCAGCTACTCTGCGCCATACTATACGCTCAAGCGCCTTATCTGTATTCCTGTTCTGGTACTGATAATTATCAAGCAGTGCGGCAATCATATTGTTGGCACAGGTGATGGCATGAAAATCGCCTGTAAAGTGCAGGTTAATATCTTCCATTGGCAATACCTGCGAGTATCCGCCGCCTGCTGCGCCGCCCTTCATGCCGAAACAAGGGCCGAGGCTCGGCTCACGCAAGGCTACTGCTGCTTTTTTTCCTATATAATTCAAACCAAGAGATAGAGCCACACTCGTTACTGTTTTTCCTACACCCGCTTTATTAGGTGTAATGGCAGTAACCAGTATCAGATTGCTGGTTTTGATTTTCTCATCATTCAGATAGGTAAGAGGTACTTTTGCTTTATACTTACCATATGGAATAATATCTTCGGGGTCTATCCCCACATTTTTTGCGATTTCCGAAATTGGCTTCAATTTAGCCGCCCTTGAAATTTCGATGTCTGATGGAAATGGAACTGGTGTTGTATTGGACATAATTTCTTTTAAGAAAGTTGAATAATTTTTTTTAGTAGGCTCAAAATTAGTAAAAGGATTTTATTGTCGTAATAATTATCATTTGGGTCTTCTTCCTGTTTTTGAAGTTTTTTACATGGAGTTTATTGTCATTACATAACTGATTGGCTATTTTGTTGTCACTTAATTGTTAACTTGTTTTAAATTTGCCCGATTTAGGCTATATTTACGTTCGATTACCAAAGTGGCATTATGCACCAGGCAAAAATTGGCATAGTTGAGGACGAGGCGGTTGTAGCGAGCTATATTAAATCTATATTAGAGAAATTACATTACATTGTGCCCGAACCTTGTAGAACTTACGAGGAGGCCATTGATATGCTTGAAACTGAAAAACCTGATCTTGTTATCCTGGATATTCAGCTTGAGGGCGAGCAGGATGGTGTTATGGTCGCAGAATATATTCGTAAAAATATAGACATACCCTTTGTCTTCCATACAGCTAACAGTGACGATACCACTTTAGAGCGCGTAAAAAAAGTAAGGCCTAATGCCTTTCTTACAAAACCTTTCCAGAAAAAAGACCTTGTAATTTCAGTAGAACTTGCTTTAAGCAATTTTAGTAAACAACCTCCTGCGAAATCAGAAAGCGAAAATGATAACTACCTCATTAAAGATTCGTTTTTTGTAAAAGATACACAGTATTTCCATAAAATTAAGTTCGATGAGGTGCTTTACCTCGAAAGTGATGGAGCTTATGTAACCCTGTTTACTGAAAAGAAAAAATACCTGGTTCGTGGCAGCATAGCCCAATACCTGGAAAAAATGAACTCCAAGAAATTTTTCCGTGTTCACAGAAGCTACGCCGTAAATCTGGATAAAGTAGACATAATCAATACTTCTTTTTTAACTATAAAAGACGAAAAAATTCCCATCTCCAAAAATTTCAGGGACGATTTATTAACAATGATGCATATTGTGTAAATCTTATCTTTTAATCAATTTTTTGTGGTTATGATTGGCTCAGGGATAAAAAACAGATTGTTATTTTATTCTTCTGTTTTATTATTCATACTGAGTAGAATCCCCTATTTACATTACGCTTTCTTTTGGGATGAATCGTGGGTTTATGCACCAGCGGCCTTTCTGATGTATGACCATGGTCCAAGCTTGCTACCCGATGCAATACCTGTTCTATTTTCAAGAGGGCATCCTTTGTTGTTTCCTGCATTATGTGCCGGATGGATGAAAATTTTCGGCAGATCAAATTACTCTATGCATTGCTTTGCCTTGTTAATATCTGTTGCTCTTGCTATAATATTATATGAGGTATTGCTTTCTGTATTCAATAAAAGAATTGCATTACTCAGTGCTGCGCTCCTGCTGCTCAATACTTATTTTATAGTTGAATCAACTGTTGCGGTAAATGATATAATCATAACGCTCTTCGCTTTCCTAAGCCTGTTTTTTTATGCCAAAGAAAAGTACATACTTACTGCTGTTACCTTGTCTTTGCTTGTATTTACCAAGGAAAGTGGTCTGGTTGCAGTTGGAGTTATTATTGCCGACATGTTTTTTCTGGCAATAAAAAAGAAAATGACTGTTAAAATTGCCTTTATCAAATTTGCGGCTGTTTTGTTTCCCTTGATTTTGTTGTCCCTGTTTTTTATTATTCAGAAAAAGGAATTTGGATGGTATATGTATCCTGGCCATACCTCTAAAGTCATTCTTAATATTGATAATACGCTCTATAACCTGCAACGCAGCATGCATATGCTTTTTGTTGATGAAAAGGTGTTTTACTTTTACCTGCCGCTACTTTTTTTATCAGGTTATGCCGTATGGAAATACAAGCGTATAAAATACTTGTGGACATTTATTACGGCGCTC
Source organism: uncultured Bacteroidota bacterium (assembly GCA_903904855.1). Taxonomy (GTDB): domain Bacteria; phylum Bacteroidota; class Bacteroidia; order Chitinophagales; family Chitinophagaceae; genus Nemorincola. Next base: position 6,206 of record CAIVEH010000256.1, read on the forward strand.
ATTATTTACTGTTTGATTTACATATTCTCGTTCAAAGCCGCCGTTTTCTATTTTTCAGTGTTTGGATTTATTGGGTTATTGGGTTATATATTGCTCATCCCCTCCAAAATTTTCAATGTTGCCCAAGGGAGGTTTCTTCAGATTATGGTTTTATTTTTAGTGTTCTATTTATATTTTTGCTGTATCAACTTCTTTGAGGGCCGCTATTTATTTCCTTGCTATTTTATTATAACCTTCATATTAATTCCTGTTTTGTACAACTGCCTGATTCCCAATACCAAAAATTATTGGAATGCCGGAGTCCTGATTCTTATAATGATTACGGGCGTTTTAATTAATATTTATCCTGATAAAGATCGGAAAGTCGGGAATTTCGACCGCATGGATGTTCAGCAGGAAGTAGTGAATTACCTGGAGCAAAATAATTATTATGACAGTAATATCGCCTCCAGCGCTTTTTTAGAACAGGTCCATCTCAAGGACCCTAACACAGGGTTCTTAAAATCTCAAAGATCTTTTAGTAATATAAAACATAAAATTGACTCAGCTACAAATTTGGTTATTTTCGATGATATCGAGTACGACAATAGTTATGAAGCCTTTAAGTTAAATCCCGCATTTGTCCGTATACATCGTTATGAAAAAGGTGTTGCCTGGGTTGAGGTATATGCACGTAAATAAGTATTCACCTGGTCATATACCGAATTATCATTACGCCATCAGCAAGGTTAATGAATATCAGGTTAAAATATCATCTGGGAAGCCCTTTTGAATACAAATGCTACAGGGTACATCAGTGATATTATTGGTCAGATTGTGTTATAACAATATTGATAAATGATTTTAGTCATATTCGCTTTTTCATTCTTAAAAAAAGCTTAATTTCGCGCTTTCTTTAAAAGAGCCTCAACAATTTTATGATAATAGGTGTATTGAAAGAGATGGCCCCTGAAACCCGCGTTTCGCTTGTGCCGGAGGTAGTGGCTGCATTAGTTAAAATGAGTGTAACTATTTGGGTGGAGAAGGGTGCCGGTGGCACCTCTTTTTTTAGTGATAAAGCTTACACTGATGCCGGAGCAGCTATAAAAGATGCTCAGGAGATTCGGTCTGGAGCAGATATTATCCTCACTATACAGGCCTCAAATGTTGGCACTATAAAATCCGGTGCTGTAATAATGGGTATTTACCAGCCGTTGTTTAATGCTGGCCTGATGAGTCAGTGGGCCGATAATGGTATTACTGTATTCAGCCTCGACACAATACCCCGTACCACCCGTGCCCAAAGCATGGATGTGCTTAGTTCCCAGGCCAATATAGCCGGTTACAAGGCTGTGTTGCTGGCAGCTTCATCCTATTGCAGGTACTTCCCTATGTTTATGACAGCTGCTGGTAGTATACCACCCGCAAAGGTGTTGATACTTGGCGCAGGTGTTGCTGGTTTGCAGGCTATTGCTACTGCCCGCAGGCTTGGTGCAGTGGTTGAGGTATTTGATACACGACCTGCCGTTAAGGAGGAAGTAATGAGCCTTGGGGCAAAATTTGTAGAAGTGGAAGGTGCTGCTGATGCCTCAAAGGCTGGTGGTTATGCCGTAGAACAAAGCGCAGATTTCCAGAACAAACAGCGCGATAAGATCCATGAGCATGCTAAAAAATCTGATATCATAATCACTACCGCCCAGATTCCTGGTCGCAAGGCGCCGATACTGATTACCAAAGCAATGATCGAAGATATGCGACCTGGTTCGGTAATTATTGATATTGCTTCGGTAACCGGCGGAAATACCGACTTGACCGAAAACGATAAAACAGTAATGCACAATGGTGTGGCTATCATAGGCAATTCAGCTCTGGCGGCTACTACCCCTTCTGATGCCAGTAAACTGTATAGCAAAAATGTACTCAACTTTGCCAAACTCATCATCAATAAGGAAGGTGGTCTGAACCTCAATTTTGAGGATGATATCGTTAAAGGTACTTGTATTACCTATGGCGGTAAAATAGTCAACGACAGGGTTAGTGCAATGATGCCTGCTCAGAAAGTATAGGTGTATACCGGAGAAAAACAAATCAAATTCAACGAAAAAAATTTTAACGTAATATATGGATCAGGTAACAACGTTTTTTAATGGCAATTATCATCTGATAACTATTGTCATTCTTTCGGTTTTTTTGGGTATTGAGGTGATTTCCAGAGTGCCCGCAGTATTGCACACACCACTGATGAGTGGTGCCAACGCAATACATGGTGTGGTAATCATAGGCGCAATAATAGTTATGGGTAGCGCACACGACGGAGATTATATTTCTCTTATTCTTGGTTTTTTGGCTGTGATATTAGGTACACTCAATGTGGTAGGCGGGTTTGTCGTTACAGACAGGATGTTGGAGATGTTCGGGAAGAAAAAGAAACCAACCGCTAAATAAACGAGAGCATATTTCACAGAAAAACAAACAACATTTTTCAATTTCCAGTATAACATAAGAAAATGGAACAATTTCAAGAATTACTGAGTACCAATCCTTTACTTTTATTGGCCTATTTGTTTGGCTCCGTTACATTCATTCTGGGGCTTAAAATGCTGTCGCATCCCGAAACCGCCAGAAAGGGAAACCTTATTGCAGCGGCTGGTATGATCGTTGCCATTTTTAGTACTATTTTCCTGTATCAGCATAAGAGCGAAGGTGAGGGTGTGCCGGTTGGGTTGCACAACTACGTATGGATATTCGCCGGTCTCATTATCGGAACCATAATAGGTACCATGGCTGCCAAGAAAGTGCAGATGACTGCTATGCCCGAAATGGTAAGTATGTTCAACGGTATGGGCGGCGCCTGCGCAATGCTTATATCATTAATAGAATACAGAAACGATCCTGCAGCTCCGGTTGGTAAATTGCTGATTATTGTTCTTGGTATGATAATTGGTACAGTTTCATTTGCAGGTAGCGTTATTGCTTGGGGCAAACTGGCTGGTAAAATAAAAGACAGAACCATTCCCGGCGGGCAAGTAATCAATTTCCTCATTTTCGGTGGCATCATTATTCTGGCCGTTATGGTTTTAGGTAACTTTATGCCTGGCACTCCTGCATTATTTTATGCAATTCTTGCACTTGCAGCCCTTTACGGTGTTTTGTTTGTAATGCCGATTGGTGGTGCCGATATGCCTGTGGTAATCTCATTACTGAATTCATTTACCGGTGTCGCCGCGGCATTTGGTGGATTTTTATACAATAATCCGGTTATGCTCACCGGTGGTATCCTTGTAGGTTCAGCTGGTACTATTCTTACCATGCTCATGTGTAAGGCAATGAACCGCTCATTGAAGAATGTATTGATTGGTTCATTTGGCGCGGCTAAACCGGGAGCATCCGGAGACGCCAAGGCTCAGGGAGCTTACAAAGAAATATCAATGAACGATTCGGCTGTATTGATGGCTTATGCTACAAGGGTTATGATCATACCTGGTTATGGACTTGCTGTGGCTCAGGCTCAGCATACATGTCACGAACTGGAGAAAGTACTCGAAGAAAAAGGTGTAGAAGTGGTTTATGGTATTCACCCTGTTGCAGGTCGTATGCCCGGGCACATGAATGTGCTGCTGGCTGAGGCTGATGTTCCTTATGAAAAGCTGCTCGAAATGGAAGATGCCAATGACCAGATGGGGGGTACAAATGTGGTACTTATATTGGGAGCAAACGATGTGGTAAACCCTGCTGCGAAGGATGATCCTTCCAGCCCGATTTATGGTATGCCTATTCTCGAAGTGGAAAAAGCGGAGCATGTAATTGTAAATAAGCGTAGTATGAAGCCTGGTTATGCAGGTATTGAAAATGAACTCTTTTTCAGGCCAAAAACTTCTATGCTTTTTGGCGATGCAAAGAAAGTTCTGCAGGCGCTTATTGCCGAATTGAAGCAGATTTAATTTTATTCCTGTTTCATTCGGTTATAGCACAATTCTTTAACTCCTGGTAAATCAGGGGCAATATTCTTGCATTATTTCCGGGAAAATCCGGTACAAAGGTTTTAAAATTCAATTTTTTAACTAAATTTATGCCATGGTAAGAAGAAAGAGCAGTTTATTTATTGCGGCTGTGCTGTGCATCTTTTCTTTTGCAGCTATAACATGGTTATCGTGCAATAAAGGCGGAGTTACACCTGTTCGTTGCGAAGGAGTAGTATGCGAGAATGGTGGTTATTGCTATGTAGATACTACTACAAAGAAAACAAAATGTTCTTGCCCTACCGGAACTGAAGGTGCCAATTGCGCCATTGTCTCTGTTGATAAGTATGTTGGTAATTGGAGTATGCGGCAGATCATTACAGAGTTGGATAGTTTAGGCACAGTTACTATGCTTAATGATACCAGCTATTTTGCATTATCAATTGCAAAGTCTGCTACTCCTACTACTTTTTTCATCAACAATTTCGACAATAATCCATATTATAATAATATTATTTGTGCGCTCGATTCCGTAAATTCTTCAATATTTTATATTGATTCAATCTCTGATGCGCATATGATTTTCTCCAGTTTCAAATTGAAACCTGGAGGTTATGGTGGGTTTACAACTGTTGGTGATACCGTTATTACTGGTACGTTCACCATTCGCAAACTCAGTTCTACTTATAACTGGATGGATGAAACCATTTTATTCAAACTTACACGTCAATAACCTTCTATTCAATTATCTATTGTGGTTTTTAACTAATCTGTGATATACTCGGGGGTAATCTCGCATGTTACCATTTAATTGGTATTTCATAAATTGATCGCAAATAGTATGAATTGGGATAGTCAGCTATGCATAGCTGAGAGCAGGAATCAAATGGTGTAAATAAGCTGAAAATATTCCCCGGTAACAATTCTATCCTCACCACTTCTTTTTAAAATCACCTTTGCTGAAATATTTCTCAATCAGGCAGTATAAGACAATAAAAAAGTAGCGGCTGCCCATTTCTCTTATTTTGAGATTAGAGCTGCCGTGCTTTCGGTTTTGCCACGAATTGGGCACCACTGCATAAGTATAACCACGTACAATGGCTTTGAGTGGCAGTTCAACGGTCAGGTTGAAGTGGGGCGACATAAAGGGTTTGAGCCCCTCAATGGCCTGGCGCGAGTATAGCTTGAAGGCATTGGTAGTGTCGTTATACGACATTTTGAAAACCAGGGCCAGCATATTGTTGAAAAACCGGTTGAGATATAGCTTGTTTTTCGGATAGTCTGTTACTTTTCCGCCTTTGGCAAAGCGGTTGCCAAATACGCAATCCACTTTGTGTTCCTGCATGGTATGGTAGAATTTGACCAGGTCAGCGGGAGAATCCGACAAATCGCCCATAACGATAGCTACACAGTCGCCCGAGAAGTTTTCGAGCCCTTTGCGCACAGCATATCCGTATCCATTGTGCGGTGGTGGATTAAAAACAGTGCGTAAGCTTGCTATGGTTTTCTGTAATTCAGCAATTACTTCTGTTGTATTGTCTTTTGAATTATCATTCACTACCAGCAACTCATGTTCTATACCGGCATCGCTTAGGGCCTTGTTGAACGCACCCAGGGTATCGGGCAGGTTCAGAGCTTCGTTGTAGGCAGGTATGATAACGCTGAGTTTCATTATGTAAGTCGTTGGTCTAAAGTACTTAGTCTGAAATTTAAGTTAATATTTTATGTCGAAAGTCTAAAGTAGATAGTATAAATTTTATGTCATCAATTTTAAACTTCTCTGATTAATTAGCATATTGCCAAATTATCGAATTACGAAATTGTCAGATTCTCTTCCTCATGTGTTCGAAAATTTGTTGCATGGTGGTTGGGAGATCATATTCATAGTTCCAGGCAGGGTAGTGGGTTTTAAACTTTGATGTATTTGAGATATACCAGATATGGTCGCCGCTGCGGGGCGTATCGGTATACGCGTAGTTCATTTTATTACCGGTTATCTGCTCACACATCTCTATGGCTTCGAGCATTGAGCAGTTCGAGTAGCGGCCGCCTCCTGCATTATATACTTCACCTCCCGGTCGGGGGGTCTGGTAAAAATGCCAGAACATACTCACCAGGTCGTGGCTGTGAATATTGTCGCGCACCTGCTTGCCCTTGTAACCGAATATTGTATAGTGGTTGCCACTGATAGCACATTTCATAAGGTACGATAGAAACCCGTGTAGTTGTGTACCTGAGTGCTGTGGCCCTGTAAGGCATCCTCCCCTGAAAACAACAGTATGCATTCCAAAATACCGGCCATATTCCTGAACCAGCACATCGGCGGCTACCTTGGAGGCACCAAAGAGCGAGTGCCGCGATTGGTCTATGCTCATTTGTTCATCTATGCCATGCTGGTAGTACGGGTGCGCCTGGTCTATTTCGTATCGTTTATTCAACTCTGCCAATGGTAAAAAATTGGGGGTGTCGCCGTAAACTTTATTTGTAGAGGTGAAAACAAATACCGCTTCAGGGCAATGCAGCCGGCTAAGCTCCAGCAGGTTCATTGTGCCATTGGCATTGATTGTGAAATCGGTAAGCGGTTCTTTTGCTGCCCAGTCGTGGCTCGGTTGCGCTGCTGTATGTATCACCAGTTTAATATCGTTGCCATACTCGTTAAACAGGGTTTCGAGCTGCGGGTAGTTACGGATATCATAGTCGTAGGGTTTGAAATTTGGGTATCTATGCTCCAATACTTCCTTATTCCAGCGGGTTGATGCATCTGGGCCAAAGAAATAGGCGCGCTGATCATTGTCAATACCCACTATGAGGTCCATTTTATCAGCAAGAAAGCTGACTGATTCACTGCCTATTAGGCCATTAGAGCCCGTTACTATAGCGATGTTCATTGGTCTAAAATCGGTTTCAGTTGATGCTCGTTTTTGTGCATCCAGGTATAAGTATCCTCTATGATGTCCTTAATAGTTCTTTTGGGGCGCCATCCGGTATGTGCCTGAATTTTTGCGTTATCGGTTATATAGAGCGGTATATCTCCTTTACGGTTTTCTTTAACTGAAAATGTCCCTGCTTTATTGCCTGTAACTTCTTGGCATATTTCCGTAAGCTCAAAGAGCGATACACTTGATGCCAGCCCGCCACCTGCATTGAATGTGCAGCCGTTCACTATGCCGAAGTGGTGTATCTGGTAATCTATCAGATCAAAAAGGTCGAGGATATGAAGGGCATCCCTTACTTGCAGGCCGGTGCCACCGTAACCAAAATATGCAATATCGCGTTTCCAGAAATGCCGCGCCAGCCAAAGGGTTATTACCCCCTGGTCCACCTTGCCCATCTGGTAAGGACCTGCCACCACACCCAGTCGGTTAATTACGTATTGCAGATCGAAAAACTCACGGAATTCTGTTATCAGCAGTTCAGAAGCAAGTTTTGTTGCGCCATATACCGAGCGGGCTTTGTCCAGCGGAAATGCCTCACTGATTCCTTTGCTGCTCACACCTGGCAGTGTTTGGTTCTCTGAGAGTTCAAACCGGGTGGATCCTTGAGTGTAATTGATTTTTTCGAGGTATGCAATCGGATAAACACGGCTGGTCGAGAGGAAAATAAATCTGGCCCCTGTATCTGCCGCCAGTTGCAGCGTATTGATAGTGCCATTGAGGTTGGTATTGATCACATAGCTGAGTGCTGCACCCATACCTGCCATCACAGATGGTTCGGCTGCTGCGTCAATGATGAAATCAAATTTCCGGTCAAGCCTCAGGTCTTCGGGGTTGCGGATATCGCCATGAATATATTCCACACCCGCATCGTGCAGACGGGTGATGTTTAACTCGGAGCCACGGCGTTTAAGGTTGTCGAGCGCAACAACCTGGTATGCTGGGTATTTTTCTTTAAGTAATATACAGAGGTTGGAGCCTATGAAGCCACAACCGCCTGTAATAAGTATAGAGGTATTATTCATTTAATTTTATATGCCCGCCCGAAAGTACACATTTTGCACGGTAAGGCAAAGGTAGAGTGTAGTGATTATTCTGCTCACTTCAATGTCATTTACTTCAATTATGCAGATAGGAGTAGCTCAACAGGTGATGTAACGTTACTCATTATATCTAACCGTGTTGCTTGCCTGATGGCGATGATTAGTGTGGATATAGATAACCTCATCGAAATCGCCGAATCCGTGGGTTATTTTTTTATAAAGGCAGTAATTGTTGCCGGCCAGTAATTTACTTATGGTTTCTTCGGTGGCCATATTGATATACATATCATCGTTGTGTTGTTCCAGTTGAATAAAACCTGCATTAATTACGTTGTCGTCGAATAAACCCTGGAGGCACTTATACTCATGCCCTTCTGTATCTATTTTGATGATGTCGATATCGCTGAGACTGTTCTTTTTTATAAATCCTGATAAAGTAATCACTTCTACCTCGTAGGCCGATTTAACCATATTTTCAGGTTTTATACCCAGTACATGCGACTTCATTTTCAGGTAATGAGAATCCGGGTTCAGCTCCTCGAAGGTTGAGGTTTCGCTTGTAATGGTTTCTTTAAATATCAGTTTACCATCCCGATTACTGATACCGTAATTCCGTATGCTTATGTTGGAGTTTGATTTATATTTTTCGCACAAATACAGGTACAGTTCACGGTTTGGTTCGAATCCATAAATCACCGGATTTTTAAACATTTTCAGAAAGAAGTCGATGGTTTGCCCCTTATTGGAGCCGACATCAATAATTAAAGGGTTATCTTTTTTGATTTTATGCTTATAAAACCTCCTTAGTTTTGGGTAGAAGATCAACTGTTCGTTGAGGTGAAGGAGCCAGCTGATTAATTTTATTCTGATCATTCAAGCTATAGTTCTTAGGTGAAATGCAGGTATGTTTTTTTCTACTCAGACAAAGATACTTTTCGGCCATCAGTATTAATATATTTTGCTCCGGTTGCTCTTAAAAATATTCCACCCCGGGCTGCTGATCACCTGAATTTTTGCTAACGGTATTGATGGGAAAGTATAATCCGGATAAAATTTTATGTAAGTCCCCTGTATACGTTTAACTTTAACCCTGAATTTCACTGCATAAATTATAAAGATTTGTACCGCGCATTTTTACTCCTGGCAAGTATGTTCTTGTCTTTAAATATACTTCATGCTCAGTCGGCTAAATATGAATTCCGCGGGGCATGGATAGCCTCCGTTGCCAATATCGACTGGCCATCAAAACCAGGGCTTACTTCTGATCAGCAGAAGCAGGAATTTATCGCCTTACTCGATAACCTGAAAGGGCTGGGGATCAATGCCGTGATTGTGCAGGTAAGGCCTGTTTGCGATGCGCTCTACAGTTCTAAGATCGAACCATGGAGCCGCTACCTTACCGGTGCTCAGGGCGAGCCTCCTGCCCCCCTTTACGACCCGCTTACTTTTATGATAGAGGAGACCCATAAGCGTAATTTGGAATTCCATGCATGGTTCAATCCTTACCGTGCTTTGATGGACAGCAAGAAAAACCCAAACCCTTCATCGCACATTACAAAGAAGCATCCCGAATGGGTGATCAGTTATGGTGGCAAATCCTACCTCAATCCCGGCATACAGGAGGTAAGGGATTATGTAACTGGCATTGTTACAGATGTTGTAAAGCGCTACGATATAGATGGCGTGCACCTCGATGATTATTTCTATCCCTATCGCGAGGCTGGCAAAGAGTTCGGCGATGCAAAGACCTTTGCAAAATTTGGCGCCGGAATGAACAAAGATGACTGGCGTCGTGAAAATGTAAACCTTCTGATACAGCAACTGAACACAAGTATAAAAAAGGTGAAACCGCATATGAAGCTGGGCATAAGTCCCTTTGGTATATGGCGCAATAAAAGCAAAGACCCAAAGGGCTCTGAAACAAAAGGCGGGCAGACCAATTTCGATGACCTCTATGCCGATGTGCTGCTGTGGATGGAAAAAGGATGGATAGACTACCTGATGCCACAGCTATACTGGGAGCATAGCCACAAGGCTGCGGCTTTTGAGGTATTGATGCCCTGGTGGTATGAACATTGCTTTAAGCGCCACGTTTATTATGGCTTAGGGCTTTACCGAATGGCCGAAGCCCGCAGCGGTCCATTTACTAATGTACATGAGTTGATGTGGCAGCTAAGGGACATAAGAGGTCATTGCCCCAACTCAGGCTACTCGTTTTTCAGCGCTACCTCATTCGATAAGATCAAAACTCCGATAAAGGACAGCATAAGGCTGAACTACAATAAATACCCTGCACTGGTGCCTCCCATGCCCTGGCTCGACAGTATAGCTCCCGCAGCCCCTGTGTTGAAGCTGGAAATGGCAGCAAAAACAGCCGTTCTGAAATGGCAGGAAGCCAATCCATCAAAAGAACCACTGCGCTACGTGGTATACCGATTTGTAAATAATGAAAAGGTAGACCTCGACCGCAACGACCGGATTGTATCCATACAGCAAGCTACAGAATTTACAGACCCCGATGCCAAAAAATACAAAGAATGCAGCTATGTGGTTACCGCCATGGACAGGATGTGGAATGAGAGCAAAGGGAGTAATGTAGGTTTGGTGAAGTGAGTTGAAATATCCTCAGATCAATCCACCACCGAAACCCCATTCGAATCAGTCGTCAGCACCTCACTCATAAAATCCAGAAAAGGTCGCATGGCTTTAAAAACGTCATTCGCTTTTTTTACAAAGTCTGCACTAAGCACTTCTTCGTCTGTAAAATCATGCCTGAAAATATATTGCTTGTAACGGAGTAGTTCTATCGCAGGATGTTCCTTACTGTATCCCCTGGGTGCCGACAGAACCTGATCGCCCTTCATACCTCCAAAGGTTTTTACCAGCGATTTATTAGCCAGCATTTTATGCCAGGCCTCATAATTATGGTCTATATCCTGTCTTACACGCTGCATATCATTTTTGTCTGGTCCCCAAAATCCCCCTGCAACAAAAGAGCCTCCGGGCTGTATATGAAAGTAGTACCCGCCTCTCAGTCTGTTGGTAGCCCTTTTAAAAGCCCCGCTCCAGTGGTTATTGTAGGGCACTTTCTCTTTGCTGAAGCGCACATCTTTGTATATCCTGAACAGGCTTTGCTTCCCCGATGCTGTTTCTATCAGGTCATGCTTATTCATTTCATGAAGCAATGCCCCGGCAAATTCCACCATGTTTGCCTGTGCATTTGTATAAAGGTCTTTATGCTCATTGAACCATTCCCTTGTATTGTTCTTCGAAAGCTTTTTAAGAAAATCAACTGACTCTTTTCTGATAATAGTTGTGGACATGCAATTATGTTTATGCTTTAAGATGAAGCTTTTTCTTCCGCGACTGAGCTTTTCGGAATGGCAAATATCGGTAAATCACCTGAGCCTGCTTCAGCCGGTTTGCTGTTCAAATTCAGAAACGATAATCAACATGCAATACTCGGCCTGATATTCATCATATGGGCATAAATTGTTCATGGTTATCTTTACGATTATTTATCAATTAATGATTCATAATGCTTTTATGAATCGAAATTTCTTCCTTCAAAATGCTATAGATGCACCAAACGAAATTTGATATCCAGGGTTTATCCGACGCAGAGGTTATTGCATCCAGGCAGAAATCCGGAAGCAACATATTGGCGCACAAAAAGCAAAACAGGCTTGTCGATGCTGTGAAGAGTTTGGCAAAAGAACCCATGATCTTGCTGTTGCTGGTTACCTCAACTCTGTATTTTATATTGGGTAATACGGGCGATGGTATTTTCCTGGCATCGGCTATAATCCTGGTTTCTGCTATTTCGTTGTTTCAGGAATCCCGCAGTCGCAATGCCATGCAAAAACTCAAAAGCTTTACAGAACCTTTTGCAAAAGTGATCAGGAATGGCGAAATGATAGAGGTAAAAAGTGAAGAGTTGGTGATTGGTGATTCCATGGTGGTCGAAGAGGGCGCATCTATCTCGGCCGATGGGTTGATAATCCGTGCAAATGATTTCTCAGTAAATGAGTCCATACTCACAGGCGAATCAATAAACATTTATAAAACCACAACCGGAGACGATAATAAAATTTATGCCGGCACAAATGTGGTAAGCGGCTTGGCTATTGCTGTATTGTCCGAAATCGGCAATGAAACCCGTCTCGGCAAAATCGGCAAAAGCCTGGAGAGTATAAAAGAAGAAAAGACCCCACTCGAAATTAAAATAAATGATTTCGTTAAAATTATGGTCATTGGCGGGGCTATAGTATTTCTGCTCATACTTGGCGTAAATCTCTTTAAATCACACGATTTTCTCGATAGTCTGCTCAAAGCTATGACCCTTGCCATGAGTATCCTGCCCGAGGAAATACCGGTAGCATTTACCACATTTATGGCTATAGGCGCATGGCGCATGTCTAAAATGGGCATCCTGGTTAAGAAAACCAAAACCGTTGAAACACTGGGTAGCGCCACTGTTATCTGTACCGATAAAACCGGAACGCTTACCGAAAATGAAATGTCGCTCTCTTCTTTTTACTCGCTGTCGTCTGGCAAAATTTCCAGCCTCGATGATATGCTCACAGCCGATGAAAAGGAACTAATAGTGCTGGCAATGTGGGCTAGCGAACCCATCCCTTTCGATCCCATGGAAGTGGCCTTACACAAAGCTTATACTACCATCATCTCCCCCGACCAGAGAGCTGAGTATAAAATGATTCACGAATACCCGCTCGGTGGCATACCGCCAATGATGACCCATATCTTTGAGAACAGCTCCGGCACAAGGATAATAGCAGCAAAGGGCGCCCCTGAAGCACTGATGAATATATCCGGACTTACTGAGGCGGAAAAGGCAAAAATAAAAGAGGTGATGGACACCCTTGCCGCCAAAGGCTACCGGCTGCTCGGAGTAGCCGAAGCTACTTTTAGTGGCACAGAGTTTCCTGATGAGCAACAGAAGTATCCATTCAAATTCATAGGTATAGTAGGGTTCAGCGACCCGCCGAAAAAGAATATTAAAGAAGTACTTCAGAATTTTTATAAAGCCGGTATAGCGGTCAAAATACTCACAGGCGATAATGCAATAACTACAAATGCCATTGCCGCTCAGATTGGTTTCAAAGGGATCGAATCAAAAATATCTGGAGAAGAAGTGATGAAATTAACCGATATCGAATTGCAGGAGCGAGTATTGGGTATCAATATTTTCACCCGCATGTTCCCGGATGCAAAATTGAAGGTGATCAATGCCTTAAAAGCCAAGGGCGAAATAGTAGCCATGACCGGCGACGGTATAAACGACGGCCCTGCCCTTAAAGCCGCCAATATTGGTATTGCCATGGGCAAAAAGGGCACCGAAACCGCCCGCGATGCTGCATCCCTGATATTGCTGGAAGACGATCTGTCAAAAATGCTCGATGCCGTAGCCATGGGCCGGCGCATATATGCCAATCTCAAAAAAGCCATACAGTACATAATCTCCATTCACATCCCTATTATTCTCACGGTTATTGTGCCGCTGGTATTTGGTTGGATATTCCCTGGTATTTTCTCCCCGGTCCACATCATATTTTTCGAACTCATCATGGGGCCCACCTGCTCAGTAATCTACGAAAATGAGCCACTGGAGCAAAACAGTATGCAGTTGCCACCCCTCGCCTGGACCAAGTCATTTTTCAACTGGCAGGAACTAACCACCAGCATCATCCAGGGCCTGATGATTACAACAGGTGCCTTGGCCATTTATCAGTATTCAGCCACCACCTGGTCCGATCAGGCCATCACACGCTCCATGGTATTTGCAACAATCATAGCCGCCAATATTTTCCTCACACTCGTCAACCGCTCCTTCTATTATTCTATTCTTACCACGCTCAGGTACAAAAACAACCTGGTACTGCTCATCATAAGCCTCACGGTTCTTATTTCAGGCGCAATGCTGTACTTCAAGCCACTAAGTAATTTCTTCCTGTTCACATCCCTCACAGGCCTGCAATTGGTATTCAGTATTCTGGCCGGCCTGTTCAGTGTTATCTGGTACGAAGGGGTAAAATTATACAAACGAAGTAAAAAATAATTCCCCTACACTGGGCGAATTATACTCCGAAAGGGTTAATTCGTCAATTTTACGCATGAATAAAATAGATAATTGTCGTGGTGAGCCCCGCCGAACCATGACTGCTGAACTTATACTCTTAGTTTTCTCAATGAGCTGCACTCACAAATTAATCAACATCACTTACTATAATAATGGTAGGAAGTTTTTTTCGGGCTTCTTCTTTGCCAATTGGCATCAGTGGCCTAAGTCATTACAATTCAGTTCAGGATGTTATGGGTAAGATAAATATAAGAAACGCGTTTAGCCGCATATTTTTTTACATTTACAACCCATGGCAGCAGGTCAATCCAAAATACCAGAAAACAGTGCCTCTAAGGCCTGGGCGATTGTGTCTCTTGTCCTGATAGCCGTATTACTGGTGCTGTCAGTAGTTTTTTTTAAAGAGCGCATGTTATTCACCGATGCGCCCCATAATCTGTTCCGAATCATTAACGATGGGCATTTCCATATCGAAGAGCATAGGTATGGTTCATTTATTACTCAGATCTACCCCCTCTTGGGCTCCAGGCTGCATATTCCGGTCCAGGGCCTGATGATCCTGTACTCTGCAAGCTTCAATATCTTTTATCTGGCCGTTGCCCTTTTACTGGTATATAAATTCAAAAATTACAGCCTCGCTGTTCTGTTTGCATTATATCTTACCATGTTTGTTAGCGACACCTTTTATTGGTCCAATAATGAGGTGCATCAGGGCATAGGATGGCTCATGCTGGCATTTGCATTCAATGTTCATGTTGCCACTAAAAACTGGTCATTCCTGGTGAGGCTGGTTCTGTTTGCGGCCACATTCTTTCTCGCCATCTGCACCCATCCTTTGGTCATGCTGGCAGCAGTTTACCTCTGGTTCTTTTTCTGGTTGGGTAATATCAGCTGGCCTTACACCAAAACTCAGTCATACATATATACTGGTGTATTGCTGATACTCGCTTATTTAAAGTTTTATCAGGGCCAGCATCAGGCCTACGATAACAGTAAGATCGGCTTGGTTACCCACTTCGATCTTACTACGCTCAGGTCTATTTACAAAGCCCCCCAGTTGCATTTATTCCTCAGCGATTGTGTTACCAACTACTGGTTATTGGTTATCCTATTTGCTACAGGCCTCATTACATTAATAAAGCTGCGAAAGTTACCATTGTTCCTTCTTACCCTTCTTTTTACAGCGGGCTACCTGTTGCTGGTTGCTATAACTTTTGGATACATTGGTCACCTCTTTTATATGCAAAGCGAATACGCAACGCTTTCTGTTATTTGCAGCGCACCATTTGTATATTTTGCGCTCCCCGGTTTAAAGCAGAAAGTCGGAATTATAATACTATCACTGATCTTCGTTATCAGATTGGCATATATTCTCAACGCAGCGCCTGCTTTTACAAACACCGTACTGATACAGGAAAATATTCTGCATAAAATGAAAGAAAAAGGACTGTACAAAGTAATTATTCTCGAACCAGCCACGGGTTTAGACAGTGCACTAATTATGAATTGGGGCGCGCCTGCGTCAAGCATGTTAATCTCAAAACTCAATGGAGAAACCCCCCAGCGCACCTTTACTTTCCTCGATCCCGACGAAATAAGTGCCAACATCATCAGTAAAGATACATTGCTTGGTTGCTGGATAAAATGGCCTGCCGCCAAACTAAACAGCTATTATTTTCAAATGGATACAACCAGTACCTACAGGGCATTCACGTATCCTTCATTAATGCAATGATTGGAATAATTTACTGTTGTGAAAGTGCAGCTTTTTTATGAAATGCACCTTGGTAAGTCTTTCCTGCGTTGTGTAAAGTACTGTTCTTCAATTTACTCAGTCAACTCATTCTATTAGATTGCGCAAGGCATATATTTGTGAATGAATACATTAAGTCAAATAGATAAATGTCTTGGTGAGCCTTGCCGAACCAGGACTTCTAAGTATATAATCTTAGTTTGCTCGATGACCGGAGCTCACAAATTTATGCATTGCATACATTCACATCATTCTTCGGCCAGCATTTAGTAAACAGTATTTTTGCTGGTTGCTTAGTGTTATTTGATATGAACGAGTGAAATGGTATAAAAGGAGGGGAAATGATATAGCTAATTTATAAAGGAATGGATTGGCTGTTGAACCATGGAGATATGAATTTGTATGCAGAATTGTTTTGTGCTATCTTAGAACACAATTTTTTTATGTTGATTATTGCAAAATAAACATAGTAATTTCGAAAACTCTCCAAATTTTTGATTTTAAAACATAGTTTTCAAAATAAACACAACGATTTACTTGTATTCTGGCAATTTTGTCCTTATGTTTGTAATAGAAAATACTGCTATAAGGATATTTTTTTACTACCAATAATCATGAAATGCCTTTAAATTTTTTACCAAATGGCAACCTTGAACCAGGAATACATCAGATTTCATGGTTGGAATTTGTAGCAGAATATGGTTATACAAATTATCGTAAACAGCTTATAATTGGTCTGAAGATAGCACTGAACTTATTGAAAAAACATAACTGCCAAAGAGTTTATATAGATGGGAGTTTTACAACAAAAAAATTAGTACCCGGGTATTGGGATGCCTGTTATGATCCTTCAGGTATGGATTTACATAAAATGGAAATTGAAGATCCTGTCTTTTTTGATTTGGTGCCACCAAGGCTAAAACAAAAAGATAGATTTAAGGGTGAAATATTTCTAAGCAATGCAAGAGCAGACTTAGCTGGAAGGACTTTTTTAGAATTTTTTCAAAGAAATAAACGGGACCAAACCAGTAAAGGGATTATAGAACTTTCACTTCAAAATTATATTATATGATTTATAATGAAAAGCAGTATCATAGCACTAAAAAAAATTTGAAAGGATTAAAAGATGTGCTCGTAGAAAACTACAATAATTATCAGGAAGGAGATTACATGGCTTTATTGGAGATAAAGGGTGAGGAATCAATGATCCGGAAATTAGAGGCCGAAATTCAAGAGTATGAAGGTTTGAAAAATGGCACCTTGACAACTGTAACATTAGATATGCTGGGCCATATACCTGAATTACTTATTAAAGCCAGAATAGCTAAAAACTGGACACAGGCCGACCTTGCTAAAAAAGTAATGCTGAAAGAACAGCAGATACAGAAGTACGAAAGCACTGACTATGCAGGTGCAAGTACCTGGAAATTATTGTTTATCATGGATGCATTAGAAATCTCAACGCCACCCATAAAAGTGCAGATCGCAAAGCCAAGGTTTGAAATTGGTGAATGGTCAAAAGAAAAATTGGAACAGGCACAGCAAGGGCTATCAGAAAGAAAAGTTTTGTGTGCATAAAATGAAACAATGAAAACCATAACATTTTATTCTTATAAAGGAGGTGTGGGGCGTTCGCTCACGATGGCAAATATGGCAAACAGGCTGGCTGAGTTTGGCAAGAGTGTATGCCTTGTCGATTTCGACCTTGAAGCGCCGGGTCTACACCTTAAATTCCAGAATGAACTCACCAAACCCATCACCAGCGGGCTTGTTGATTACATTTACAGATATGCCAATGATGGAATATTACCCGTAAATATCACTGATTACTGCACACGCCTCAGACTGTACAACAATGACAATGTTCATCTTTTACCGGCAGGTAATATAGAAAATACCGATTACTGGAAGAGGTTATCGTCCATCGACTGGTATAACCTGGTGTATGAAAACCCGGATAGCATTTCTTTTTTTCTCGACCTTAAGCAAAAAATAAAAAAAGAATTGAATCCCGATTTTTTGCTCATTGATTCCCGTACAGGGATCTCTGAAATGTCGGGTATAACCATTTCCTTATTGGCCGATGAAGTAATTGTGGTGTCTGCCAACAACAAAGAAAACCTGATGGGTTCAAAAAGGATCATTGATTTTTTGACGAACCCTGAAAAATCTATTTTGGGTACCCCACTTAAAGTTTCTTTTGTATTAAGTAGGATACCGTTACCTGATAACCCAAAAGATAAGGGGAGGGAACAATTTTTAATTGCTAAAATCAAGAAGGAATTGCCGGAAATTACTCCAGATAATTTCTTCATTCTTCATTCGGATAGGGATATGGAATTGAATGAAGAAATGAGGATAGGTTTCGAATGGAGTGAATTTGCGAACCATGAGAATAAATCTTTACAATTAACGAGTGAATACCTCGGTTTATTTGATTCTATCACAAAAGGAGTTCTGACGTTCGAGGAAATAACAAAATTTGAAATTTTAAAAAAATCCTCAAAATTATATGAAGAAGCCCTCAATAATCCATTCCCAAATAAGAAAATAGAATTATTAAATAAAGCAATTGAATTCAATCCTCAAAATACAAATGCTCTAATTTCTTTAGGCACAGTTTATCTACACTCAGACACCATTGAAGGGAGTTCCAATAAAGGATTAATTATACTTGAGAATACTATTCTAAAATATCCAAATCAAACAAGTGGAGTATATAGCATTTTGGGTTATGCTTACTTTATAAATAAATTGCCTAACAAAGCATTGGAAATATATAATAAGATGTTGGAATTGTTTCCTGATGAGCAATATAAAGCTTTTTTTGGAATGGGTTATGTAATGCATAATACTGGACAATATGAAAAATCGGTTGAATATTTTACCAAAGCTTTAGTTGAAAATTCAGAAGAACTTCCTCAAACATATAATTCCAGAGCGAATTCTTATAGATATATTGGTAATTACAAAGCTGCACTTGAAGACATTTATAAGGCATTGGAGTTAGATCCAGAAGCAGCCATTTCATATATGACATTATCTGAGATTTATGCTGCGCAGGACAAATCGAATGAATTCTATATTAATTTGGAAATTGCATTAAATAAAAACAGCAATGAGGTACTTAGAATGCTTCCACAAGAAAAAATTTACTCCAAATTCCTAACAGAGCAACGCTTTATCAACTTATTAGAAAAGTATGATATCCCGATACCTACTTACGAATAATAACAAATAAATAAATAATTTAAGATGTTAATTTCCACTCATTTGTGCTTGCAATGCGAATGCTGCGGTAGTCCATTAGTAACGCACGAATCAACTTCCAACCCCAACTTCCAAGCAAACCCCCAACTAATTTGCTGCCTGAAAATTCCAACAAATACCCCTAAATTTATATCTCGCCAACTTGTTGCCCATTTAGTAGACATTTATGCCTACTAAAAAATAAATATGCCTGAAAATTAGGAAATACGAACAATTCATCTTACCTTTGTTCCAAAATTTATGATATACGACAATATATTTAACTATGAAACAATTGTTATTCAATCCTGAGTATATTGAAGGGCTTTTTTGCCTTTTCAGCAACCAGCCACACAAACATTCCCGCTGATTTCGATCATTGTTTTTGCTATAACAAATAAAATATTATGTGTTGGATGAAGCGGTCAGTACCGCTTATCGCGGTCAGACCGCTGGAATGGCTTTGATTTAGCTGAATTATTTTTATAGGTATAGGCACTTAGGTCGCAATATCAATCCTTTGATAACAAGCGTATTGGATCATTTTTGACCATTCTTTTTATAAGGGTATCAAAGATTACTCCCATTTTTTGTCTTCTGTTATATCTAAAGTGATATTCAT
>CAIVEH010000257.1 GCA_903904855.1 uncultured Bacteroidota bacterium
ACATGGGATGGGACGGATAATGGAGGCAACAGGTTGTCATCAGGTGTATATGTATACCGGCTGAACCTGTCAGCAGACAAAGGTTATAAAACAAGCGCCTACCAGAAACTGGTAATAGTAAGATAAACACTGAGTCATTTAATGCTGCATATTAATCAACTTTCCAACAGCATATTTACGCCGTGTAAGCTGTCCTTAAAAAAATAATATACTTTTGAGGCAAACAAGTCATTAAGTGTATTTATTCTTATGTCGAACGTGGTTTTATCATACCTGAAGACGAGGTGGTTACTCTTTCTTGTATTGTTTGTTTTTATTTGTTTTAAGCTATCGCAGCTGCATTTCCCCTTCTATCTTGATGAGGCTTGGGTATATGCCCCGGCTGTGAAAATGATGGCACTGCACGGTCCGGGCCTGCTGCCTGGTGCACTCCCGCCTGATTTTTCACGGGGACATCCGATGATGTTTCATTTTCTGGCATCTATCTGGATACGGTGTTTTGGGGCTGCCAATGTATCAGTTCATTCGTTTCCTCTATTTCTTTCAGTCATTTTTCTGTATACTTTATACGAATGCTGCCTCCGCATGTTTGGCAAAAAGGAAGCCGCATTAGTACTGTTACTTGTATCCACAAGTGTTATTTTTTTCGTGCAGTCATCATTTGTATATCCTGAAATAATGCTGGCCATGTTTACCTTTTCCGGCCTGTACTTTTATTCAAAGGATTACCTGGTGGGTACTTCATTGATGCTTTTTATGCTGTTTTTCACCAAGGAAGGAGGACTTGTTTTCGGCGTAGTGATGGGTGCAGATGCTTTTATTTCTTTATTCCGTACAAGTGAAAGCCTGAAGAGAAGACTGCTGAGGTTACTTTCTGTACTTGCGCCTACAGGCCTTATTGCTTTATTTTTTGTACTCCAGAAAGCAAAGCTGGGATGGTATGTATTACCTGAGCATACTGACATGATCCAGACGAACTGGGACTATTATTATTTTATGTTAAGAAGAGGGTTATACTGGGCATATCGTGGCGAGAGCGCTACTTATATAATGGCCTTCTTTATCCTCCTTCTTTCCATTTTGCCTGCCGTAAAACATAAAAATCTGCGTTACCTGTTTTTATTGCCTCCCGTAATAATTGTGTATATTCTGGCCGAATTATATGCTACCAATGCTGCCGGAAGTAAATTGTGGGTACTCTTGTACATTTTAGCTTTTACTATCCCGGTTTATTATTTAATCAGGTTGAATAAAAATCTGACCGTTTCTGCCAAAAAGTTTATCACTCTGCTGGCGGTATGCGTGCTGCTTTATTTGTTTTACTCCTCACTTACCCAGATTGGTTACCGGTATCTGCTTGTAATACTGGTATTGATTATGATTTTTCAGGCAGTATGCCTGATTATGTTTGTTGATGCTGTTGATAAGCGGCTTTATTCTGTAGCCTTTGCCGGAATTCTTGCCATCAATATTTATGGGTTTTATTCTAATGAACGGGTTGAGGACACTCAGATGGGGGCATTTCAGGTAATGTCTGTACAATTAAAGGAATTTGCATTCCTTGAAAAGGAAAATGCTTACGACAAGGAAATAGCTTGTGGATGTACATGGGAGAGATACCGCATGGTTGATACCGCACAGGGTTTTTTGAGTTCCGGACGCATATTTACCAATCTTAAACCATTTCCTGTTGGGCCACATACCGATTATGCAATTTTTGGCAACAGTTGCGGTGATAAAGATGACTACCAGAAAATAATAACCAATCGTGATTTCCACCTGGTATTAAAAATTAAAGAGGGAAACATATGGGCCGAGATTTATAAACACAATTGATCTTTATTAGTCCCCAAAAGACAGGATAGTGTTTTATTGGTGAAACTGGGCATCATCTGATAGGTTTGGTGCAATAAATCGGGTAAATACCCGTTATTGCGCTAATGACGATTTTGTGCCTGTCAAAATTTAACAGATAGGGTAGGTTTGTTATTCCAATTCAGGTTGATATCATAACTTCATACAAATCAGTTCGTATGTAAAATGTGTATTATTATTATATTGTTGTTTTTATTTGAAAAGTATTTAGTGCATTGATTTATATTGGTTTTATTTATTAATTTTGGTATCAGCAACTATCCGTTTGTGTGTTTAAAACTAAAAAAATGAGAACATCATTTTCCGCCCTTGTTTTGTTTTTTGTATTTCTATCAATACAATCATCCTATGGCTACTCTCTAAACTGCCAGGTTAGTCAGGCGGATATCTATGAGGGCTATATTATCAAAAAGATTTGGCTTACAGAGTTTGCTGTACCCAAGGTTTCCATAAACAATATAAGTTGGACAGCAAATGTGGCATTACCCAAAGATGCAATACTTTCTGATCCATCTAAATTCAATGTTTCCATAGGAATGGAGCGAAAGAGGCCATTTGCTGTGGTTCGGATTCCGGCATACACTGCTGGAATTAATTCTGGTACTGTAAACCAGGTGAGCAGTTATAATTTGGAGATAACAGAGTCGCTATTGCCACAAAATAAGCAGGCAAACAAAACAGATGTAACTACATCGGCCTTGAATACAGGTACATGGTATAAGATCGCAGTTACCAATACTGGTTTTTACAAATTAGACTACAATTTTCTTACTTCGATGGGTCTGAAACCTGCAGACATAAATCCGGCTAACATTAGGGTTTTGGGTAATGGTGGAGCTATGCTGTCGGAGAAGAATGCGGTTACGCGTCCGGTGGACCTGATTGAAAACAGCATACTTTTTAATGGTAACGCCGACAATGTATTCGACAACGATGAGTATGTTGTGTTCTATGGCGTGGGCACCATGACTTGGCTAAAGGATAGTAGTAATCAGCGGTTCAGTCATCAGATCAACCTTTACTCAGATACTGCGTATTATTTTATTTCGTTTAATTCCGGACCAGGCAAACGGGTATCCAGCCAGGAAGCCCTTCCGGCGGGCAATGTGAATGTAAACTCTTATAATTATTACACAGTGCATGAACAGGATCTTGTAAATCCGGCAGGCCTTGGTAAATTGTGGTACGGTGAGCAATTTAACCCATCAGTGGGTAATACAGTACAAACCTTCAATTTTAATCTGGGTTCAGCAATCAGTGATTTATTTTGCAATATTTCCTTTGCTTCTACATCATTTACCTCGCTTTCTTCAGTGAGCGCCAGCTTAAACGGAAACCTGGCAGGTGTGTATGCATTTACTTTGGCAACAACAGGTGATAATCAGGTGGACCTTGGTACTATTGCCAAAACTGTTGCCTGCAATTCACAGACAGCTAATGTAACCATAACCTATTATCCAGGCGATGGAGCCAGTGCCGGATATCTTAATTATATAGAGTTGAACGGCAGGCAGGGGCTGATTATGACCGCAGACCAGATGAGTTTCAGGGACTGGCAAAGTGTAGGTGCAGGGAATATGGCCAAATATACATTGGCCGGAGCTAATGCAAATACTGCAGTCTGGGATGTTACCAATCCGCAAACTCCGGTAATAATGCCCGGAACATTTGATGGTAGTAATTATAATTTTACACAAGATGCATCAATGCTGCATGAATTTGCCGCAATGAACAGCACCAATCTGTATACACCCAAATATGTTGGATTAGTACCTAATCAAAACCTGCACGGCAGCCCGCAGGCAGACCTGATTATAGTTACTTATCCTGGTTTTCTTGACCAGGCGGAAAAACTTGCTCAATATCATCGTGATTCTGACAGGATTCATTTAAAGGTGGTTGTAGCAACAACAACACAGATTTATAATGAATTCTCGTCTGGAGCACAGGATATCAGTGCGATCAGGGACTTTGCCAAAATGTTTTATGACCGCGCAGGTACAGACAGTACCAAGTTGCCTGGTTATCTTCTGTTATTGGGAGGGGCGTCATACGATTATAAAAACAGGCTGGTAAATAACAGTAATTTTGTGCCTGTATTTGAATCGGCCCAGTCTTTAAACGACCTTGATGCATTTTCAAGCGATGATTTTTTCGGTTTTCTCGATGATTCAGAGTACATTGAAAACAACCAACTATGTAATGCGCTGGATGTAGGTATTGGCCGCCTTCCTGCCAGATCGTTGAGTGATGCTAAGGGCATGGTGAATAAAATTATGAATTATGCCAAACCCTCTACCCTGGGGCCATGGCGTGTATCAACTACAATTGTAGCTGATAAGGGATGCGGAGACCCTGCCGGAGACCATATGTCGGATGCAGAAGCAATGGCCGCTACTGTAGCCTCTTCAGGTAACAGCCTTTATAACCAGCAAAAAATCTATGTTGATGCAATTCCAATAGTTTCTACTCCGGCTGGCCCAAGGTGCCCTAATGCCAACGCATCATTGAACCAGCAGATATTTAATGGTACATTCCTTATCAATTATAACGGGCATGGTAACCCGACTGTATGGTCATCTGAACGTATACTTACCAGTGATGACTTCAGCAATTGGAATAATACCAATTCACTGCCATTCATGGTAACTGCTACTTGTGATTTCGGTAATTTCGATCACCCCCAGTATATTTCTTCGGCAGTACAAATGGTTGTTCGTGCTACGGGTGGTGTTATTGCTATGCTAACTACCACTCAGCCTGTATATGCATATTATAACCACGAACTGAATGTACAGTATCTGACGGCTCAGTTAATTCCAAATTCAGATAATAGCTGGAATACTTTTGGTACTGCAAGCAGAATCGGGAAAAATATCACCTATACCAAATCGACCGATGCAGGTGAAATAGCCAATTTCCGTAAGTTTTCCTTACTGGGCGATCCAGCGCTTACCCCCGATTTCCCAGCTAACAAAATACAGATAGACAGTGTAAGGGATGGATATAATATGCATGCAACTGATACAATCAAAGCTCTTGGCTCTTATATTATTAATGGTAGTGTAAGGGATAATTCAGGTAACCTGATGAGCGATTTTAATGGTATACTGTATGTGAGCTTTTTTGATAAGCCCCGCAATATTACTACCATTTCAGGTTGCAATGATGTTTACAGCATGCAGGACAACATCATATACAAAGGACGTGTAACCGTAACAAATGGCAAATTCAGTTTTACATTTATTACACCCAAGGATATTAACTATTCTTTTGGTGATGGTAAAATCAGCATGTACAGTCATAATGGCATTACAGATGCTGCCGGAAACAGTACAAAATTTGTAGTAGGGGGATATTCAGATCACCCGGTAATCAGTACCGATACCCCGGTTGTGAAACCTTACATAAATGACAGCCTGTTCCTGAACGGTGGAATTACTGGCAGCAACACATCGCTTTATGTATCGCTCTATGATAAAACCGGAATAAATGTATCAGGAACAAATGTAGGCCATGATCTGACTGCAATACTTGATGGCAGCACTGATGCCCCCTATATTCTGAACGATTATTACGAAACTGCACCGAATACATACCAAAGGGGTTATGTTACATTTGCCATCAACGGGCTTGCCGACGGGCCTCATAGCATAAAAGTTAGGGCCTGGGATGTAAATGACAATACCGGCACAGGAACGGTAAATTTTATGGTAGTAGATGGCAAGGTAATGGATATAGCACAGCTGGGCAATTACCCCAATCCGTTCACCAATACCACGCATTTTGTTTTTGAGCACAACCATCCGTTTGAACAGCTGGATGTGCAGATTGAGATTTATAATATAAGTGGCGGGCTGGTTAAAAAGATACAGGATAATATTACCACTACCGACAGCCGGACTGTGGATATTACATGGGATGGGACGGATAATGGAGGCAACAGGTTGTCATCAGGTGTATATGTATACCGGCTAAACATATCAACAGATAAAGGATATAAGTCGAGTGCATACCAAAAACTGGTCATTGTGCGTTAAAAGACAACGATAATTTAATTGTTGATAAAATGGGCGAAATGGAATATTTTTGCGCCTCTTTAAAAAATATAATAATAACAGAATGGCAAAACAATTTGCTTTAATAGCATTTTCTCTTTTTACCGGTTTATTGGCCTCAGATGCATTGGCTCAAAGCAGCGGCGGTGCGGCTAAAACTACCGGATCATCATCTGGACCCAACATCAATGGTACTACTAATTTTGTCACTACTGCAGTGCCCTTTTTAAGGATTTCACCAGATGCGCGCTCCGGAGCTATGGGCGACGCTGGTTTGGCTACTACTGCAGACCCTAATGCGCAATACTGGAATGTGGCCAAAATTCCCTTTACTGAAAATAATTATGGAATCTCCATGACCTATACCCCATGGCTGAAGGACTTGGTTCCGGATATCTTCCTGGCATATCTTTCTGGTTATGCCAAATTCGGGAAAGATAACAACCAGGCTGTGAGTGGCTCTATGCGTTATTTTTCTTTGGGTAACATAAATTATACCGATGTTCTGGGAAACTCAATTGGTACAGGGATGCCAAGGGAATATTCTTTCGACCTGGGATACTCCCGTAAGTTTTCTGAGTTTTTATCGGCAGGTGTTTCCATGAGGTACATTTACTCAGCCATCGCATCTGGTGTAAGTTACATACCAGGTGGTACTGACTACAGCCCCGGAAAGGCTATAGCTGCTGATGCAGGGGTGTATTATGTGAAGAAACATGATATTGACGGAATTAAGAGCAATACATTCAGTTTTGGCGCAGTGGCCAGCAACCTGGGTTCTAAAATATCTTACAATTCGAACAGGAAGGATTTTATCCCTATGAACCTGGGTATTGGCGCAGCTTATACAAGCCAGATAGATGAATACAATAGTATCACATTTGCACTTGACCTTAATAAATTACTGGTGCCGTTGCTGGCCAATGGCGATACACAGTTATCTATTATCAATGGTATCACCAATTCGTTCAAGACCGGCGATCAGCTTAAAGAAATCGATGCTTCGCTTGGCGCTGAATACTGGTACCAGAAAACAATAGCTTTCCGCGCAGGTTATTTTTATGAAGATAAAAGCAACGGTGATCGTCAGTATCTTACCTGCGGTCTGGGTGTAAAGTATAATGTATTCCAACTAAATGCATCTTACCTGGTGCCTCAGGGATCCGGTACTACCCGTAATCCATTGTCGAACACACTCAGATTCTCTTTGTTATTTGAATTTGATAAAATTGAGAAGCCTGCATCGGAAGATGATTCGAAGGACGAATAAACATTCAGTTTATATAGCATTATAGAGCTGCCTCAAAAAGGTGGCTTTTTTATTTCAGGTATTACAAGAAGAAATTACAGTAATGTAACGCCCTGGGTGAACTAATTTTTTGCTTCGTGATCTAATTCTGAGGAGGCTAGGATGTTGATTTCGCGATCTGTAAGAAGCGATAGGTTGAATAATCATTTATTACTTCTATTTGGAAGCTTGAGTCTTTCCCGTATACTATTGCCGGTTTTAGAAGAATCAGCCAGTAAATATACTTCTATGGAATGCAGGAGCAAAAAGAAATGTAGGTAATAAATGGTCTTTTACAAGAATTAACCAGTTTCGGGTATCAATGCACCACATCAAAGATGGTCTTATTTATGGGCTTGCCTCCATTGCTGACTACTATGATATAATAACCGGATGGGTATAAAGTAGTATTGATCAGAAAATTGGTTTCGGGCAACAGCCCTTTAAAATGAAACACTGTAGCACCTGAAACATCATAAATGGCAATATCCACAGGTGTAATAACCGGTAAATTAAATCGAACAGTTAGTTGCTTGTCAGCTGGGCTGGGGTAGACTCTTGTGTTTAATGTATCAAGGCTGTCCTGTGCCAGAATATTTGTTTTGGCGGGCGATTCGCAGGTAGTAATGGTTCTGGAATAGTTGCGGCCTGTCCATTCCTGGTAAAGACTGCCCCATTCGGGCCATGCATTATAATCGAGCAATGCCAGGCAATAAACTGCCGTTACTGCTGCTTCATTTTGCACATCAGGGGTTGAAAGGTTTGGGGGCAGGTTCTGGCTGTGATAATCTACAAACAAAGTCTGGCGGTAGCAGGTATCTGTTTCTTTACCCAGCAGCATGGCGGCTTCGCTTGCTGCCCTGCCTGAGATATAATGGTCGTGATGATCGTTGGGGTTAATGGTTTCGTCAATATCCTGGCAGTTGAAGGTTATTTTGTGGCTTTTAAGATTACTATCTATTTCAGCTTTGTAGATGGAATAAATAGTATTTACAAAATCCGAGTAATCGGCATAAGTTGACGATGTATCCACTGTACTGGTTGCAGCCCTCGGATCGGAATACCAGGCGCCAAAACGGGCAGTGTTAATTCTTAAAAAGTAACTAACTGTATTTTTATATTCGTATTTGGTAATCCGGTGCCCGTTAATAACAACAGTTTTATTCTGAGGATAAGGTATTCCTGGTCCCCAGCCACCTATTCGTGATGCAGCCAGGTGAACCGAACGCTTAGCCCCTGCTTCACGTACTTTCCAATAAGGAAAGGGCTTGCTATTGTTTTCATACGGATCCCTGCAATTGCATGACTTTGTATCGTCTGTATCATGAAGGTTGCCAGCTGTTGTATAAATGATAACTACTTTTTTGCCGTTTACATTCGGGCTGATTTCATCGAAAGAAACAATATCCTTATACACATTTGCGCCCATAAAAAGCTGCCAGTCGTCCTGGTGGGCGACTACATAAACCGTTAGCTCATTGTATGCTTTCTGTGCCCTGACATTCAGTGTTAAAAGCAATAATGATACGATAAGGAGTTTAGCTGCAGTTTTGATAGTATTTCAGTTTAATTTTATTATTCAAATCGAAATGCAAAATAAAGGTAATTTTACGACTTATTCTTTGCGAACACTTCCGACCTGATTATTCATTCATTAAGAATTACCCTGTTAAACGATAATATTTGCTTAATATTTTATGACCAAAGATGATATTTTAACTTGGCTGGCTGATGTTACCGATCCCGAAGTACCGGTGCTGAGTATCCTTGATCTGGGTATAGTACGTAATATTGAAATTAGTGACCCTGGTCCTGCGCCATCTGTCACGGTATGGATAACACCAACCTACAGTGGCTGCCCGGCAATGGATGTAATAGCCATAGGCATACGTATGGCGCTGATTGGTCATGGTATTCAGGATATAAAAATTGAAAACCAGATCAGCCCCGCATGGACTACCGATTGGATGACTGAGGAGGGGAAACGTAAGCTGAAAGAATATGGTATTGCGCCACCAAACCGAAAGGCATACCAGGCTCTGGGACTGTTTGAAGAGGATTCCATCAGCTGCCCGAGATGCGGATCTGAAGATACTGAAGTGGTAAGCCAATATGGCCCTACATCCTGTAAAGCTCTTTACAGATGCCTGAGTTGCAAAGAGCCTTTCGAACACTTTAAGTGCCATTGAGTGTAGTTGTAAGTCATATGTCGTAAGTCTTTATTAGTAGGTCTTCTGTGGCAAGTCTAAAGTCTGTTAGATTACATTTCAGTTTGCGCTGTTAACTTTTTACTTTTGGCCCTCTACTTAAGACATAAGACTAACGACTTACCACTAAAAAAATGTACGAAAATAAAAAACAGGCACTTGCCTCGACCCGGGTTTTTTACATGCGCTTGTTCCGCAATCTGTTTGTGGCAACACTCATACTTACTTTCTGCCTGCTGATAGGAGTGCTTGGGTATCATTATATCGCACAGATAGAGTGGATAGATGCAGTACATAATGCCTCTATGATATTAAGTGGCATGGGGCCTGTAGCTGAAGTAAAGAATTTCTGGGGAAAAATATTTTCTTCAGCATATGCACTCTTCAGCGGTGTAGCCTTTATAACCAATATTGGGTTTATAATTGCCCCTGCAGCACACCGCTTCTTCCACCGCCTTCACGTAGATGAACGGATTGATATGGATGAAGAATAGGTATAGCCGTTTAAATCAGGAAAATATTTGTAAATATTTTTGTTTATGTGATTTATTTTGTATTTTTCGGAAAACCGTTTTATATGAAAAAAATTTTTTCGGCTTTTTCGTGCCTGTTTTTAATTTGTGCCTTCAGCAGTTATGGCCAGATCTTTTGGACGGAAAATTTTGAAAACGGTAGTACTTCGGGTGCACTGGTATCAGCCTATACAGGCCCGAATGGAGCATGGACAATGCTTATTACCGGCACTGAAGGAACCACCCCGAATGCCTGGTATGTAAGCTGTGCTGAAAACGGACATACTACCGGTGTATGTGGTACTGGTTGTGCAGCCGTATCCGCTACAGCCACTCTTGCAACTTTGCATGTAGGATCCACTTCTCTTGGAGATATGGGAGCCAGTTACGATGCCGGAGGCTTATTTAACACTACCACAGACAGAAGGGCCCAATCACCTACGATTAACTGCACCGGCAGGTATGGCATTACAATGAAGTTTTATTACATAATGGATGGCCAGGCCGGGGTAGATTATGCAACCATTTGGTATTCTGCCGATAATGGAATTACCTGGTCTTTATTGGATAGTCCACCCCAAACCCCGCCCATTTGTCCTGGAGGTCAGGGCTATTGGAATGCCCGTTCTGTAGTTCTGCCTATAAGCGCTAACAATAACGCGAATGTGAAAATAGGATTCAGATGGGTTAACAATAACGATGGTGTTGGTACTGATCCGTCATTTGCGGTCGATAGCGTTTCATTAAATCCATCATCAACTGTTGTCCCGGTAGCTTCGTATACCGTTGCAGCAGGCTACACACTATGTCAGGATAGTTGCAGGTTATTCAGGAGCACCAGCACAGGACCTATAGACAGCCTTAAGTGGTCGGTGGCAGGCGGCACAATAGCTAACCCTCACAGCGACACAACGACTATTTGTTTTGCTGCCTCCGGGGTATATACAGTTACGCTTACTGCCTATCGCTCCGGCATATCTTATCCGGCTACTCATTCCGTTACGGTCAATCCCACCCCGCATCCTGTTATACACTATAGCGGAGTACATACTCTTTCTGTTACAGGCTCTTATACTGCTTACCAATGGTTGAGTGGCACAACCCCTATAACCGGCGCTACCAACAGCTCATTCATTACTACTATAGCTGGTACTTATTATGTAGGTGTAGATTCTGCTGGCTGCTGGGGCTATTCATCTATACCAGTCACTTTCAGCACTACTGAGGTAAACGGATTCAATCAGCCTGAGAATAATTACTGGCTCTATAAAAATCCGGTTAGTGGTAAAATAACCCTGAACGCTGGCCAGCCATTAGATGCTGCAATCAGTGTTTTGGTTTATGATGCCACAGGCAGGGTATTGATAAGTGATTTATGGCTGCAGGGCTCTGCAAGCAAAGATATTGATACCCAAAATCTGCCACTGGGTTTTTACTTTATCCGGTTTGCCGACCAGTCTTCGCAGCATGTGATGAAGTGGATGAAATAGTACAAAAATATGAATTGCCCGTTTGCCAGCCTTCTGACAGGTTGGTTATCCATACCGTATAATTTTGGCATTTCATTAATACCTCTTTTAATCTTAGGTTGCTAATTTAGCACCTTGGTTTATTATTCAAAAGCTAAAATCCAACTTATGAAAAGAAACAGGTCATCCATTGTAGCAAGTGCCGGAAAGCAGTTAATTGTTATTTTGTTTTGCTTATCCGCCCTCAGTTTTTCATCTTTTGCGCAGACTAACTCAGGTGGCAATAAAGCTAAAGCTTCGGAGGATTATGGCAACACTTTGAATATTGGCCTGGGTGCAGGCTATTATGGCTACCTGCAGGGCCATTCGGCTCCCTTCATTTTTGCCAATTATGAATTCGATATATCGCGTGGTTTTACGCTCGCGCCCTTCCTGGGTTTATCTTCTTCCAAAGGAAGCGATGTGCATAGATCCGGTAGTTATTTCAATTACCATGAATCCGTATTGCCTGTGGGTGTGAAGGGCACTTATTATTTTGATGAACTGCTTGGCTTGAACAAGAAATGGGATGTGTATGCTGCATTATCGCTGGGGCTTGTTTATGATGTAGTAGATTGGTCAGAGAGTTCAGGCAGTGGCACAACCAGTACTTCTACTTCAGGGCGATTTGATGCAGAACTACATATAGGCGGTGAGTATCATTTCAATAATAGGCTGGGCCTCTTTCTCGACTTCTCTACCGGGGTAAGCACTCTGGGCGTTGCAGTTCATTGCCAGTAATTAATGTTCATTAAAGGGAATCATCCAGGCAGAAGATTTATCAGATTCAATCGGTCCTTTATTTCTGGCTTACAACAAATCTCTTCAGTTATTATCTGGTTTGTGCCAGGTATAATCGTGATTGGGTTACTAAAGTGCATTTGTGCTTAATAATATCATGTGCATTTGAAGATTGATGTTTTCATTTTTAGTTAATCAATGATTTCAGATCGGTCGAAATGAACCAAATTCAGCAAAATACCCTGCTGCAAATCGCTGTTTTCTGGTTACAATTGTTAATTTTGCGTTACTTTAATTTATAGCATATGCCACAAAGCAAGTTAATAACCATGGATGAATTTACCATCCAGGAAACACGGAAATTCCCACAGGCCACAGGTGAATTGTCAACACTTCTCCGGGATATTGGCCTGGCCGGTAAAATCATCAATAAGCAGGTGCGCAGGGCCGGTTTGGAGGATATATTGGGTAAGCATGGAGCCACCAATGTGCAGGGCGAAGAGCAGATGAAACTGGATGTATATTCCAATGACATTATGATCGATATCTTCATGAATAGTCCCGAATGTGCCGGTATAGCATCGGAAGAAAATGACGACCATGTATGTTATGAAGATACTTTCTCAGCCAATTCGAAATACGTTGTTTTGTTCGACCCGCTCGATGGTTCATCGAATATAGATGTGAATGCACCTATTGGTACCATCTTCGCCATCTACCGCCGTGTAAGTGAATTGGGGAAACCATGTACCAAAGAAGATTTTTTGCAACCAGGCAACCGCCTGATGGCTGCAGGCTATGTGATATATGGCTCAAGTACCATGATGGTGTATGCCACTAAACTGGGAGTGAATGGCTTTACATTAGAGCCTTCTATTGGTGAGTTTTGTCTATCACATCCAAACATAAAATGCCCCGAAAACGGAAAAATATATTCAATTAATCAGGGCAACAGCAGCAAGTACAGCGATGGAATGAAAGCTTATCTGGATTATTGCATGGAAAACAAGAAAGAAGAAAACCGGCCCTATTCTCACCGCTACATAGGCTCTATGGTAGGCGACTTGCACCGTACACTGATAAAGGGTGGTATATTCATGTATCCAGCCGATAAAAGTTCAACAAAGGGCAAGTTGCGCCTGCAATATGAGTGCAACCCTATGGCATTTATTGTTGAGGCAGCAGGAGGAAAGGCTATGTGCAATACTGGTAACATACTGGATATTGTACCCACAGAATTGCACCAGCGTACACCTATTTTCATAGGGTCGAAAAATATGGTGAATAAGGCAATGGAATTTGTTATGGAAAAGGAAGTTGTTGGATAAAAAATTCCTGGTAAATATTTGTTTTCAAAAAACGCCTTGGTACTCATGGCGTTTTTTTTATTAATTGAATTATGCGTTTTCAATTGAATGTCTGCTGTTGATGGTGGTTATTTTCAGTACCGTTATTTAACGGTATTTAATCCGTTAAACAACCGTTTTTTTTTCAGGAGATATTCTGAAACCCTTTATTGGTGCGCTTTTTATGAAAAATTAATATTCAGAACTGCGGTTGTTGCCAGGCAGGCATTGTAAAATCTGATTTTGAATGATACTTTTGTCTGACATATTGTTTTACCTTAAAAAAATGAAAAAAATGAGAATTGATTTCGCAACCGCAGCAGAACTAATCCTGAATTACAAAGTAAACCAATGGCAGACACTGAATGACAATTGTCAGGCGCTTCAAAATCCAGATGGCACTGCAAAAGAGGATTCCCGCTCAGTATGGTTTAGCATAGGTGAATTACAAAATTATCTTAGTGATGTAGAGAACGCAGGTGGCAGTGGTGTCCGAATTTATTTTGGTGCCTACGATAATGCCATAATTGATGATGCAATAGATGTATTGAAAAAATCTGATCCATCCTTTATTCCGGAAATGGCTCAATACAATGGTATGCACACTGTTGTAATGGTTCCAACCATAGATTTGGCTGGGCGGCAGACAGATTTTTCACTTGATCCTCAGGTTGTAGGTTTTGAAGATACAAATTCTGTTAAATTGTCATGTTTGAATCATGGGTCAATGGCCCCTCCACCATGGAAAGATATTACCAATGCGGCTGGTAATGCAGATCCTTCATTTTTCAGGGACAATTGCGGCGCTGCTTTATTGGATTTATAATCTGCATTTGTAAATTACTCTCTACCATGGAAATTCCTCTTAAAATATTATTATTTTTTGAATTATTGGCTTGCGTTTTCGGCATAATAAATTATAATAAAGTGAAAAATACTCCTTGGCAGTATTTTTCACTTTATTTGATTTTTATCGTTTTTTCAGAGATACTTGGTGTGTTTTTATTGTTATATCTTCCGGACACTAATTATAATACATTCTATTTTTCGTATTTTGAAATACCAATAGAATTCAATTTTTTCTTTTTGCTATTTTACCTTTTTGAAAAGAACCCCGGGAAAAGGAAACTTCCTGGCGTATTTGCAGTCATTTATTTAATAGCGTGGTTATCAGGTATTTTCTATTTCAAGGAAAAACATCCGAATTTTGATTCGGTTTCTTATACAATAGGCGCTCTTTTATTATTAATTTTGATCCTCAGATTTTTTATCAGACTAATAACCAGTGATGAATTAATGAAGTTCAGAGAAAACAGATTATTCTGGGTATGTCTAGGATTGCTGACTTTTTATTTGGGTAGTTTTCCTTATTTTAGTCTTATAAGTATTCCTCATCAAACCCTTAAAAATTTGCTTCCCAAATACAAAGAATTATTTACAACATATATGTATATTGTATACGGTCTCAATTCTTTCATGTATCTTACATTTGCTTTCAGCTTTATATGGGGAAAGAACAAGACATCATCACATTAATACTTATATCAATACTATCTACAATTATCATGCTCTTGTTTATAGGTGGCATGGTTATTTTTATTGTACAATACAGGAAACGAAAACTTTCCCATGAAAAAGAAAAAGCGCTTATCAATGAACAGCACTATGAAGAAATACTCACCACCAAACTCGAGATTCAGCAACAAACAATGACGGATATTGGCAGGGAGATACATGATAATATTGGCCAGAAACTTACTTTAGCTTCTATTTATGCCAACAAAATGACCTATGAAAACAAATTCCCCGAAATATTTGATCAGATAGCTGCCATTGGCTCAATTCTTACTGAATCGATTGAGGAGTTAAGAAAACTTTCCCGGAATCTTACTAACAGCAATACTGATATTGGTGAACTGAAAGAACTTATAGAAAATGAGTGCAATCGTGTTAATAACCTCAATATCTGTAAATTAGCCTATAATTTCAACGAGACTGATTATTCTATCTCCAACACCATAAAGAACTTTATTTTGCGCATTATCCAGGAGTTTTTGCAGAACAGTCTGAAACATGCTGGTTGCAAAAACATTACACTTGATTTTGAGCATAATCAGGTAGGTTTGTCAATTGTAATTCAGGATGATGGCATAGGCTTTAATATGCCTGGAAACGGATATAAGAACAGGAAGGGTATAGGTTTATCGAACATGAAAAAGCGTGCAGAATTGATTGGTGCTGAATTTACACTTACCAGTGCGGTTAATGAAGGTACAAAACTGGCATTATTTATTCCGGATAATAAACTTAATGAAAATTAGTATGACCTACAATCTTGCAATCGTAGATGACCATATACTGATCGCCAAAGCAATAGCTGGGGTTATTGATAATTTTCCTAATTACCACGTATTATACGAGGTTGAAAATGGCAAAGCACTGATTGATAAATTCAAAAATCCCAGTAACATTCCCGAAATAGTTCTGCTTGATATTACTATGCCGGTAATGGATGGATTTGAAACTGCAAAATGGATCCGTGAAAATCATCCTGCTGTTTTGATACTTACCCTCTCCATGCAAAGTGATGACCTCTCACTGATAAAAATGATCAAATCAGGAGCTAATGGTTACCTGCTGAAAAACATCCATCCGGTAGAACTCAACAAGGCGCTTGATGAACTGGTATCCAAAGGCTTTTACTATCCCGAATGGGCCGCCAGCAAAATTTTCTCCAATCTCACTGGTGATCAGCCATCTAAGGCACCGAAAATTCTTATAAGCGACCGCGAAAATGAATTCCTTTCCTTCTGCTGCACCGAAATGACCTATAAGGAAATCGGCGAAAAAATGTTTTGCAGCACCCGCACTGTAGAAGGCTACCGCGATGCACTGTTTGATAAGCTGGGCCTGAAGACCAGGGTGGGGCTAGCGGTGTATTCTATAAAAAGCGGGAAGTGCGTGATATAATACCCCAAACCCCTAAAGGGGCTTCACTGGAGAATAAAATCTCAACATTATATCTTTGCTTAGGCTTGCTATTAGCTTTAATTATTGACTTTTTATTGCCGGAATGGTAAATTATGATCAGATCCGCCTGTTCAATAAGAATTGATTATTTTGCAATCATGGCTGAAAAGATACCGGTAGAAGAAGCAATAAAAAGAGGCAACATAATGCTCAAATACCCTATAAGGGTGCTTTTCCCGGTTTTATTTCTTGGTTGTCTGATGTTGTCAGTCTATTTAAAGATACATCCTGAAATCGGCCTTATTACAGGGTTTATCTTAGGTGGGGCATTGTCTTTGCTCTATTCGGCCTATATGACCACCAAATGGCGCATATGGGCCTTCAGTAATGTAGATAATGTACATGAATTGAAGAGGGCGGCAATAACAGAGCAATTGATTAATGAAGACGATTCGTGGCAAACAAAACTGGAAATACGGACCCAATCAGATAATGAAGCACTCGCTGCAATTCAAAAGCGTTTTGAGGAAGAAAGAAGCTTTATTGATGACCTTACTGTGCCAAATGTAACGCTGATCTTTAATTCCTATATCGAATATACTTTGGGAGGGTGGTTCTTAATTGGTTTGGGTGTGGCTACCGGCTTTCTGATATCCTGGTTCACACTACTCATATTAATACCTGCAATTGGTATTTTGTACAAGGGCTATACCCGAACCCGGCAAGACACAGGAAATGCAGTAATAACCATAACCAATGATGGCATTGGTACCTATTCGGCCGATTTTCATAACTGGTCTGAAATTGAAAATGAAAAAGTAACCTATATAAGCTCTGGGAGAAATGGCAGCTACCAATTCGGATATGACTATCCCGGCGGCTCTGAAGATATCAATCTGAATTTTGTAAAGATAAAGCCATCCCAACTCAATCACCTGCTTTACATCTATCGTAATCGCAATATGCAAAAACAAAACGCCAAAGCGACCACAATAGCTGAGTGTTAACAACAAAGCCAAATAGATGGTTCCCCTTTAGGTGTTCAGGGGTGAGTCTGTGGTAAGTTGAGTACTAACTAAACAAGAACGCAATATCATCCTTAGTCAGCCGCTTCATCAGAGCAGTATCATCCGATACCAGGTCGGCGGCCAATGCACGTTTGTGTTCCTGTAATTGCAGCATCTTTTCCTCCAGAGTATCTTTACAGATCAGGCGGTAGGCGAATATATTCTTCGTCTGCCCTATACGGTGAGTACGGTCAATGGCCTGCTGCTCTACAGCAGGGTTCCACCATGGGTCTACAATATATACATAGTCGGCAGCGGTAAGGTTCAATCCTATACCACCCGCTTTGAGCGAAATCAGGAATACTCGGCATTCATGGTTGTTTTGGAACTCCTGTATGGCCTCCTCACGCTCGCGCGAATTGCTGCTGCCATCAAAGTAAACATAACTGATGTTTTCTTCCTCCATCTTCTTCCTTATCAGCGCCAGCATACCCAGGAACTGCGAGAACACGAGTACTTTATGATCACCAACATTCTCAGTTATTTCCCTGCTCAGCTCATCGAGCTTAATGGAGTAATTATGAAAACGCTCTTCTTCATTCATAATCGCCGGTGAATCGCATATCTGACGCAGCTTGGTAAGCCCCTGTAATATATGCATCTGCGACTTTTCAATACCCCTGTCCTCAATCATACCTAGTATCTGTGAGCGGTAAATATTGCGGTACGATTCGTAAATCTTCCGCTGTTCCGGCCCCATTTCGCAATAGAGTATCGTCTCTGTCTTTTCAGGCAGGTCTTTTGCCACCTGTTCTTTGGTGCGGCGCAGCAGGAAGGGATAGGTGAGTTTGCGCAATTGCAGCTTCACTTCATCTTCCCTGAACTTATCAATAGGCGTTGCAAACTCGCTCATAAAAAATTCCCGGCTTCCCAGCATACCGGGGTTAAGGAAGTTCATCTGAGCATAGAGGTCGAAAGTATTGTTCTGCACCGGCGTACCGCTCAGTGCCAGCCTGTTCTTGCTGTTGAGCAATAATGATGCCTTGGCCACCTGGCTCTGCGGGTTCTTGATACTCTGCGATTCATCGAGCACCACATAGTCGAACTCAATCTCCCTGAACATCTTGATATCGCTTCTCATGGTGCCATAAGTAGTGATAATGATATCATAAATAAGATAAGCATTGGGGTTGATATTCCTTTTCGGCCCGTGGTGTATTATATGGGTGAGTTCGGGTGTGAACTTCTTGATTTCATTCTCCCAGTTATACATCAGGGTAGTAGGGCAAACCACCAGGTACCTTACTTTATTGTGCTTGTTTTTGTAATGCTGGAAAAAGGTAAGCGTTTGTACGGTTTTACCCAATCCCATGTCATCGGCCAGGATACCACCCCAACCCGATTCATTCAGGAATATCAGCCACTGAAACCCTGCAAGCTGGTAGGGCCGTAATGTGGCTACCAGGTGTTCAGGTGGTTCTATTGTGCTGAAATCATTGTTCAGCACATCTTCCAGTTTGTCTTTTCTGGTCTCCAGTTCCTTCTGTAGTGCGCTTTCGTCCAGTTCATTCAGCAATTCATCCAGAATGCTGAAGTGGTATTTCTTCAGCCTCACCTTGTTGCCCCGGGTTTCGCCCATCTTCAGCAGCAGGCTGTATTTTTTCAGCCAGTCTTCAGGAAGCAACCCTATCGAACCATCGCCTAGCTTCACAAAATTTTGTTTCTGCGCCAGCGCTTTCTTTACTTCTATTATTGATACCGCCTGGTCTCCGAATTTCAGTTCCACCGAGGCATCAAACCAGTCTATGCCGCTGCTTACCTGAATCTGAGTTTCGGGTTTGTGTATGTTTACACGCAGGTTTTTGAGTCCGTCAAATCCCAGCAGGTCTACATTCCACTCACGCATCAGGGTGGTAAACCGGTAAAACCAGTTATTGGCCAGTACCGATGTGCCGGGAAGGTAGTAGAACTGATCTTTCTTGTTAAGCAGTATATCAGAATGCAGTGTACCCAGCAGATCCATAAATTCCTGCTCGGCATTTTCACTGCGTTTTATAATCTTTACTATACCATCGTGCGGCTGAATCACATCACCGAAAAAACCTGGTTTTATTTCTATATCGCCATACACAAACATGGGTTGCAATACCAGTATCTGGTCGCGTTCCTGCAGGTAAAGGCGTAATACCGGCTTGGCCTGCTCCACATGTTCAATCAGGTCTTCCGTGAAATGCACATGAACTTTATCGCTCCAGTCCATGAGTTTATCCTTCAGAAAGTCTGCCCATACATCTGGCTTTATTTCCATTCTGCCACCAGGGTGGAAAATCTCACCCAGGTTCACTTCCATTACACTGCCAACACTGTATATGCGATCGTTGTGCACCATTACAGCTGAGTTGAGCAGGGTAACTGCTTTATGAGGCACCGCTCCTGTATCCAGTATCCACTCCAGCTCAATAGAATAAACTTTCTTTTCTTTTTTTACAATCAGTTGCGGATGTACGGGTTTTTCGGCAAACTCAATCGGCTGAATTCCGGTAGATGAAATGGCCTTTCCCTTCTTCTTGATATAAGTAAACGGATAAGCCGAATAACGGTCGAATAGCTTATGATACTTGGGTAGCATATACTCCCATACCTGTTCCTTCACTTCCTCAGCCGGTACATCTTTCAGCACGGCATCATAGTCGTGCAGGAAGTCACCGAAAGGCAGGTTTTTTTTCAGGTACTTCATCAGCTCATCGGTCTGGAATTTCCGCACCACCGGCAGCAGATCCCGGTCATCTATTCGGTACCTGGTTGGGTTGATGTATTGGGTGAGGTCAAGCAGATCAACGCTGCTGTTCAGGCGGCGACCTTCCTCATCTGCAGTGCCGGCTATGAGCAGCACATTTACAAATGGAAAGTAATTTACTTCTGGGTCTATTACTATGCCCAGGCGCTTTTCTTCTATAACCGTTGTAACTGTTTCAGCCACCGGTGCAGCCTTTTGGGGTTGCAGTTTGCTTACAGTTATCTTTTGTATGGTAGGGTCCAGTACACGCAGAAAGGGCTTATTGTTTTCGTAGGTGAATGTGAACTTATTGGTAAGGTCATCATTCATTGTATAGCCATACTGTTCCAGCAGTTTGTTTTTCTGCACATCCCAGTTCTGCATCGAGTTGAAGTACTGGGCGCCGAAACTTTTCAATGCCTGCAGAAACAGCGCCGCCTTATGCACACAAAGCGGATGAGATGTTTCTGCACAGGAGCAGGAGGTATCGAAATATTTTTCTTCGTTCTGCTTTACCGTTACGTGGTAAATTTTATCATTATCCGGGTCGGGCACATTGGCCTCAATCCGGTCATTTTTATTATCGGTAATAATTACGCGGTTGCCATTAGCAACCCGCTCAGCTTTCTCCAGCGAATCGGCTGAGGTGAAGATCTGCAGCATCTGCTTGTTGATTTGCCTCATCCGCACCAGCGTATGTTTCTGGTCGTAGCTGATGTGGGTATTTTCAAAAAAGCCGCTCTGAAGTATATCGTTGAGCTGGAAAAGCGCAGCCACCTCATGGCGGCATATCTCACCCAGGTTGTAAGGACACTGGCACCGCACGGTCATTTCACCGTTCTGCAGGTACTTATTGACAGTAACGGTATAATAGTTCTGGTACAGGTCATTACGGACACGGAATCTTACCTGCTCCAGCAGATGGTCTACATCCAGCATCTGCACACCAGATGAATAGAAAATCTTTTTACCGCGGCGGATGACTTCTTCCGTTCCGTGGTTATACACGTATCTCAGTATTGGGGGTAGCGACATTTATCCGTTCTCCAGTTCAAAAAAGGCAATCTGCAAAAGTACCGACAAAGGGAGGTAAAAAGTTCAGGTGGGGTATAAAATTGTGTTAAGGGTTTTGGGAATGGGGAATGTATCTTAGTAGGGGAAAAAGGAATGTACTATTATAATAAATCGAATTAGGAATAAAAATTAGCCTGTCAATACGGGTTTTACCTTTTTTTAGTTTTTCATTACTGTTCATTAGCCTGCAAAGGAATATTTTCATTCAAAATCAAATATTAATTGAGATGAGTCTATTAAGATACTTATTTGGAAAAATGAGAATCCAATAAATTCTTATGAGGATTTTTGGCAATGGTTTAAAAAATATGAAATAGAGAATGAAATTGTAGATCAGCTTAAAGATTTTGAAGGATACTTAAATATTGGAAGACAAACGGCTGACTGTATCAGAGAAATTTATTTTGCATGTAAAGATTTCAGAAAGCCTTCGAAGGTGGCATATAGCCTATCAAAAAAATATACTGAAAAGCTGCGTATTACTTATGATATTTACAAAGATAAATACTGGCGATCATTTAATCGGTTTCAATCATAGTTTCCAATTCTGGTATCTTTAAAGAATTATAGAGTATATCACACTATCTAAATCCTCAACAGCATATTCAACCCCGCCTCCACAATCTTCATCTCACTTTTCTTCCACAGCCACTTTCCCATACTTTTTTCAAAATCGATTTTGCATTTCGAAGAAACATTTAATCGGCTGTTAATATTTATACTTGATACTTAATTAGGAAAGAAAAAAGATGCTTATTTTTTTCACAAAATACCCAAATCATCTGCGTATAACCACTATTTACCCATAACTTTAGAACTACTAATCAACCAGATTCCGAACTCTTGTATCCTTAACCTAAAAATTAAACCCCAATGAAAAGGCCAATTCTGAAAATCGCACTCCTCCTGCTGTCTATAGCATTTTTATTACCTGCCCGGGCTCAAACATGGAAATGGGCTACCGGCAGCATCTCTCCCAAAAGTTTCATTGAATGCTGGACTGTGGCAGCCGATCAGATGGGAAATGTCTACAGCGCTGGCAATTCGGGGTCGTTTAGTTATCCTTTTGATTCTGTTAAGTGTTATTTTGGCTCAGACACAGTTATTGCGCCAAGAAGCATCGTAATTGTGAGTACCGACTCAAATGGCCACTACCGCTGGGCAATGGGGGCAACTGCCGGTTTTGGAGAACCCTCGAATGTGGTAACGGATAATGAGAATAATTTGTATGTATTTGGATTTTATTCCAGCAATATTACAATTGGTGGCCTTTCGCTTTCCGGCGGAGGATCATATGGTTCTTTTTGTGCCAAAATAAGTTCATCAGGCAGCATGGTTTGGCTTAAGAATGTGGCTGGAGGATATGGCTGGCCATTTGGGGCTGTTGATGCGGTGGGCAATGTATATGTTACCGGCTCCTACAAAGGCGCACACCTAACCATCGGGACAACTACTCTTACCAATTCAGATCCAACTGGCGTTACAACAGATATTTATGTCGCAAAACTGGATAGTTCAGGCAATCCGCTATGGGCCATGGGGTTAGGTGGTGATACCAGCGAAACAGCTTACGGCATAAGCGTAACCGGCAATGGTAAAGTAAGTATTTCAGGCATTTACTCTTCAAATATTTTCCATGCCGGCACACATACGCTTACACATCTGCCGGCCAGTACCAATTCAAATCTTTATGTGGTGCAACTAAGTACAACAGGTGTTGTTTCGTGGGCCAGGCAACTGGATGCTGCTTCATATGCTATAATTGCAGGAATAGCTGTTGATAACATCAATAACACCTATGTTACTGGCGCTTATGATATGTATCTTGGTATCGGAGCCGATACTTTAGCGTATTCACCAGGCTCAACTATGTACCTTGCAAAATTTTCTCCCACAGGCCTCCTGGTTTGGGCAAGGGCATTTGATGGATTTAAAAATCCAGGAGCTCTTGCTGTTGACCACTGTGGGGTTGTTTGGGTGGCTGGTTCAGGTGCGGCGCCCGGTAGCCCATATGGCATTGATAAAATGTATTTGGTAAAGTTGGATAGTGCTGGTACTATGCACGATACAATTGATGTGCCGGTAGGTGGAGACGATGCGATGGGTATCTCAGTAGATTACAATGGTAATTTATACTTAGGCGCTGATTATTATGTCAACGCAATGATAGGGCCCGACAGCCTGGTGCTGCGGGATAGTACTGAGGAACCACTTTTCGTTGCCAGGTATAGCTATCCGGTATGTGCTACCGGAGAAGGATCTCTGATTACAAAAAGATCAGAAATTACTGGGAATGCTATCCGTATTTACCCCAATCCGGTATCCGATGAATGTATTGTTCAGACTAATAATCCGGCAACACTTATTACCAGGATTGAAATCTTCGACTTCACAGGCAGATTGGTTTACGAGGGAAGCCCTGACCGGAATTTTATTACCCTCAGTTTGTCAAATTTCCGCCCCGGAGTATATACCTGCAAAATAACCTCCGGTAATCATGTTATCAATATCGAAAAACTGATCAAAAACTAATTGTCTCTTTTGGGTATTAAAGATCATCTGTAATTGTTTGGCCAT
The DNA here is from genome assembly GCA_903904855.1 of uncultured Bacteroidota bacterium. Classification (GTDB taxonomy): domain Bacteria; phylum Bacteroidota; class Bacteroidia; order Chitinophagales; family Chitinophagaceae; genus Nemorincola. The sequence goes on from CAIVEH010000257.1 coordinate 23,940, forward strand.
AATTCCAGCACCAAATAATATAATTGCAAAATTGTTATTAGGTCCAATAGCGATCATGCCTGAAAATGATGCATAATTACATGTGCATCATCCCAATTTTTGAGGTGATTGGCATGTTGCTTTAAACTGTCCAATTAGGCATTAACCCCGAAAAATCGTAATTTTACACATCAATTATACTTTTATCCGCAGCAATCCGTAATGCCTTGATCTGATGCTTATTCAGGGTATGCAGTTTCGTCGGACGATTTTTGCCGCGGGTAAAATTTTGGTATAATTTTTGATGAATAATATAAAAATAATAAATTGTCTTGTTATTTTCGAGTTAATGTTTTATCCATGAAAGCCGGTTATTGGGTTTGTTTATTGTTAGCTCTGTCATGTATCTTTTCGTGCAATAATCATCCCCGGAAACCCGGGTCTGTAGTTGTTGCTGATGAACCCTTTCCGCAAAAGCTGCAATCCTTACTTAAGCCGGTTGACACCACTGGTATCAGGCACATCCGGTCTGTAACCGATGAGTTAAGAATTACCTACCAGGAAACAGGTTATCAGCCTGTTTGGTTAAAGTCAAATTTTGTTCCTAAAAAGGGTGTAGCACGGTTACTTACCGAACTGGAAGACCTTTATTGGGATGGCCTGGATACTGCACGATTCCATCTTACTGCCCTGAGCCTCCTTAAGGAGAAAATGGATACTACTAAAGTAAATTCACTTGCCGATGCTATTCAGCTCGATACTTTACTCACTTATTGTTATCTGGTCGCAGCAAAAGACCTGCTTGTGGGCCGGCTAAACCCTAAGAAAGCAGATTCATTATGGTTTCATGTAAACGATACTACCTGGAATGCCCCGGCATTGCTGGTAAATGCAAGCGAAGGCTATCCGTCGCTCGATCTGTTCCGCAGCAAGGTACCTACTTACCAGTTGCTGCGCGATGAGTATAAACGCTTCAGCCTGTTGCAGGCAGATACAACATTCATGCAGGCGCTTAATAATCTCGATCAGTCGCTGCATCCCGATTCGGAAGAGCTGGCAAATATTAAATGGCTGATGAAAGCTGAAATGCCCTGGGTGGAAACTGTGCAAAACGACACCATGAGCCAGCAAAAACAATTGATTTTTGCTTATCAGAATTATAAAGGTATTTTTCCCTCCGGCAAGTTGGATAGCAATACCCTGGCACACCTTGCAACACCCATTGATACCTTTATCAGCAAGTTAAGAGCAAATATGGAGCGGGTGCGCTGGATGCAGCGGGAGTTCGGTGATCTTTACCTGGTTGTAGATGTGCCGCTTGCAGAGTTGTTTCTGCGTAAAGGTGGCGAAAATGCAATGCATATGCGTGTGGTAGTGGGCAAACCAGAGCGCCAGACCCCATCGTTGTTCGCAACCATGACGAACATTGTCATCAATCCCGACTGGGGTGTGCCGCCCACCATTCTCAAAAAGGACGTGATACCCGGAATGCAGAAAAGCGGTAAAAGTTACCTGACGAAAAAAGGTTTAAAGGTGTACGATAAAGAAGGTAAGGTAATACCCTATTCATCGCTCTCACCCCGCAACTACAAAAATTATACCTACAAACAGGCCCCCGGTGATGACAACTCATTGGGATATGTGAAATTCAATCTGCCCAACCCCTGGGATATTTACCTTCACGATACGCCACACAGGGATGATTTTGTTAAGCGGCTTAGAGCCCTGAGTTCAGGTTGTATCCGGTTGCATCATCCTCAGGAAATGGCTGTATATATCCTTTCCGAACTGGAAAAGAAAAGATATACACTAGGGAGGCTTGATACCGTTATCAGCACTCACAAAACCCGTTATGAGTACTTGAAAAATAAAATTCCCGTCCATATTGCATACCTCACCGCATTTGAAGATACTACCGGCAAGCATATCAGGTTTACAAGAGATGTTTATCACCGCGATGAAAAACTGATGTCACTATTGCCCTGACATTTAGGGTAACCATGGTTAATTGTTGTTAATTTAGTCAGGGATATCGAACAGGTTTGAAAACGCTTTCGGTTGGTGTGAAAATTGTATTTTCCTATTGAAAACAGCCCCAATAACGCGATTTTAATCCAATTTGAGGGCTCTATTGTATAATATAAAGTATTGCTAACGCCGCGTAAGCTAATAAAATCAGGCATAGAAATTGATATACCTTATGTACCAAACGTTTATTTTTATAATCATATCAAGGTAAGCGTTATTTTTTTATTTATTTTTACAGGTTAATACTTAATTAAGTGCATGGAAGAAATTGCAGCAGGGCCTTTGCTTAGCCAGATAATTACACCCGAAGATCTGAGAAAGCTGAATAAGCAGCAGCTTCAGCAGGTTTGTGATGAGTTGAGGCAGTTTATTATAGACTGTGTGAGTGTGCATGGCGGCCACTTCGGGGCCAGCCTCGGAGTAGTGGAATTGACGGTTGCATTACATTATGTGTTCAATACACCCGATGATCAGTTGGTGTGGGATGTAGGGCATCAGGCTTACGGGCATAAAATCCTTACAGGCAGGCGCAAGGTATTTCATACCAACAGAAAGTATGGTGGTATAAGTGGTTTCCCCAAACGTAGTGAGAGCATCTACGATACTTTCGGGGTAGGGCACTCATCTACATCTATATCGGCTGCATTGGGTATGGCAATTGCTTCCAAATACCAGGGAGAAGAGCACCGCAGGCACATAGCTGTAATTGGCGACGGAGCAATGACAGCAGGTCTTCCATTTGAGGCGCTGAACCATGCAGGTGTGAGCAATGCCAATGTACTGATCATCCTCAACGACAATAATATGTCGATTGACCCGAATGTTGGTGGATTAAAAGAATATTTAACTGATATCACTACCAGTCATTCCTACAACCGCTTCAGGGATGATGTATGGAAATTGCTGGGCAAGATGCCTACTAAGGATTTTCAGAAATTGGCATCTAAAGTTGAAGCCGGACTTAAAGGAATCGTATCAAAGAGCAGTAATTTATTCGAAGCCCTTGGGCTCCGGTATTTCGGACCTATAGACGGGCATAATATACTTAAGCTTACCGAAACCCTGAAGGGCTTGCATGATATTCCCGGGCCTAAGTTGCTGCATATAAAAACTGTAAAAGGTAAAGGTTATGGCCTGGCCGAAAAAGACCAGACCCTGTGGCATGCTCCAGGCACTTTTGATAAAATAACAGGCAAGATCAATAAGAAAATATCGCTTGTACCCGAACCTCCCAAATACCAGGATGTATTTGGTCATACACTGGTGGAACTGGCAGAACAGAATAAACTGATAATGGGCATTACCCCTGCTATGCCATCGGGTTGCTCTATGAAGTTTATGATGGATGCCATGCCCGACCGCGCTATTGATGTTGGTATTGCAGAGCAGCACGCAGTAACCCTTAGCGCTGGTATGGCTACAAGAGGGCTGAAAGTATTCTGCAATATCTACAGTAGCTTTATGCAGCGGGCTTATGATATGGTGATTCATGATGTGGCTATTCAGAAGCTTCCGGTTATCTTCTGCCTCGATAGGGCAGGGCTGGTTGGCGATGACGGGCCTACACACCATGGCGCTTACGACCTCGCTTTTATGCGCTGCATACCCAATATGGTGGTATGTGCACCAATGAACGAATCCGAACTGCGCAATATGATGTATACTGCCCAGTTGCCCACAACCAATGCCCCCTGGGTAATACGGTATCCGCGCGGTCAGGGAGTTATGCCTCAGTGGCGCACTCCTTTTGAAGCAATTGAAACAGGTACCGGAAGGAAAATAAAAGATGGCCACGAGGTGGCAATCCTGACTATTGGTCACCCAGGTAATTTTGCGGTTTCGGCTTGCAAAGAACTAGCTACCGAAGATATTTACCCTGCCCACTACGATATGCGTTTTGTAAAGCCGCTTGATGAAGCTATGCTGCATGAAATAGCTCAACTCTACAGTAAAATCATTACTGTGGAAGACGGAACTGTAGTAGGCGGTTTTGGCAGTGCAGTACTTGAATTTATGGCTGCTCACAACTACACACCTGAAGTAAAAATGCTGGGTATACCAGACCGGTACGTTGAGCATGGAAAGCCCGAAGAATTGCACAGGGAATGTGGCTACGATGCCAAAGGTATTGCTGAAGCTGTGAGGGAGATTGTGGGCTTACATGTTACCGCCATAGACCTTGTATAATTTAGGAAATAAAAGCTGCCTGTTAGTATGAAATATCCCCGACTTCTTTCTTCCGGAAATAATAACAGGGTTATTGCACTTTCGAATACGGAGGTGGCTAAATTATTTGTGGATGATACCCGGTCGGATATCGGTTCTGAAGCGGAGAAAATGAAATTCGCCAATACAATTAATGGCCTTGTTTGTAGGTTTAATAGGTTGGATTATATTGAGGAATTGAGGGCGGAAGCATTGGTGATGGAGCGGATCTATGGCGCTGATTTTCGGGCTTATGAAGTTGAGAAAAGGGAATTATGGCTGGATGTTTTTGAGGATGAGTTAAAGCAATTACATGCTGCCGGCTTTGTTCACCGGGATTTGAAAAGGCCGTCCAATATTTCAGGCGATGCATTCGATAATATTTTATTGACTGTAGAGGGTCTTCGCTTAATTGATGTTGGTATTTCTGCACTCCGAAGCCAGGTAGGTGATAAATTATTTGAGAAGTATGTAGAGGTTGAATTGGGTGAATTGGTATTATTCAGGGAGTATTTTTTGAACAGATAAAAAACGAAATTGAATAGTTTTAGTGATGCGTTGTTTTTATTTCACTCCAAAGGGCACCAGTAATTTAACACCAATATTCCTGCCTATATTATAGATGCCTGAATGGCCTCGTGGGTCTGTTGGGTACTGTTCAAAATACTTCAGTCTGCTGAGGTGATCTTGGTATGCCACATCAAACAAATTATTCCCAAACAACCCAATATTGAATAGTACTTTCCCTTTCTTATCGGTAATATCCGTTCCGGCACCAATGTTCACCAGGGTATAGCCTGGAGTTACTGTTTCGGTTTTATTGGCCAGATATACCCTGTCCTGGGAGGCAAACATAACGACCTGCACTTTCACATAAGCATTGGTCATTCGTTTTGCCGGATGTTTGAATGTACCCCGTAGTTCAGAGATACCGTGTACCGGCGGTATAAATGGCAGATACCTGTTGCTATTATTGATAGTTATTCCAGGGCCACCTTCATTCATAGCATATACAACGGAGATGCTGTTTTCAAAGTGCAACCAGTCGAGTGGGTGAGGGTGCAAATCTATACTTGCTTCGCCTCCAAATAGCCTTGCATTGGCAGATATGTATCTGAAATAAGTATTGCCGTTGGCAATTGAATCGGTTCCTTTTGAATTGGCTACCGATGTGTTGTAGATATAGTTGGAGATATCGTTATTAAACACTGATAAATTAATTGATAAATGCTCTGCAGTATACTCAGCGCCTATATCTTCCTGCATGCTGAATTCCGGTTTCAATTCATTATTGCCTATCTGGTAAGTATTCGTACCTGGATGCACGCCGTTGGCCGATATCTCTACAACATTGGGAGCGCGGAATCCCCTGGCTATATTGGCTTTTACAGCAAATGTTTTTGAGAAAATATAAGTCATACCAAGGCTGTAGGTAGTGCCTGAAAAAGTATGGTTGTAGTTGGTGAATACCTGATCAGCGCCCGGATAATTACTGCCCACAGGCAAATCAAATCCGGTTGCCGGATTGGGGCTGGTATACAAGGCGTCGTTGTGAAAGGTCCGCATGTCATACCTCAGCCCGCCCGAAATATCAAGCTTGCCCAGATTCTTTTTAAACACAGCAAATGGCCCGAAGTCGAACTGGTTGTATTTGGGTATGATAAAGTCAGTGCCTTGGGTAGGGTCATTAGTCTGATACATACCATTTATCCCGGCAGTAAAATCCCACCCGCCAAGGCTTTTGAAATTATACTTCACATCGTAGGTATAGGTGTTCAATTGAAGATACAAACCCGTAACATTCGGGTATTCCGGATGGCTGAACTCTTGCCGTAAACTGCGCTCAAAACCTGCATTCACAATTAGCTGTCCTTCCCATATATTGAAACTGTTGGAAAGCATAGCCCGGTAATGCTGTATATGCTGGTGCAGGGTGGGTATGGCATAGGTATTAAGGTCCTTATTGTTAACGTTTGGCCTTTTTGTTGTATCTGCTTCTGTGGTTTGTTTGGTGAATTGCCTTGTAGCAGAATCCCTGCTGCCATCGGGTATTGCCTGCAGGTCGTTGAACATACTGATATCAAGGTGGGTAAAGCCCCATTTTTTGTTGATCCCGAAGGTGGCATTTGCATCCGATTCATTGTAATTGGTGCCATATACTTTGCCATCCACCGGGTCCCGGTAATCCATTGCCTGCTTGTGCGAAATCCTTCCAATCCATGTAAACCCATTTTGGTTCCCGGTCATCATACCAGACCCGCCAATAAGATTGTTATTCGATTGATACTCGCTGGTTACATTCCCTATAATTTTTCCTGTAGGCGCTGGTTGGTAAGGGATAAGGTTTACAACTCCTGCCAATGCATCTGAGCCATAGATAAGGCTTGCCGGGCCTTTCACTAGTTCTACCCTGTCCACACTGTATTCATCTACTTCTATGCCATGTTCATCGCCCCACTGCTGGCCCTCCTGTCGCATACCATCATACAGGGTCAGCACCCTGTTATACCCCAGGCCACGAATAAATGGCTTCGATACATTGGGCCCTGTTGTAACTGCCGATACACCCGGCACATCTACCAGTGCATCAATGATATTGGAACTGATGCTTGTCTTCAGAAATTCATTATTGATGGCAACAACTGGTACCGGGCTCCTTTTAATTTCAGTCGCTTTCGATTGGCCGGTTATTACCACTTCCTTGCTTTCAATGGCAGTTTCATTCAGAACAAAATCCTGGGTTGCATCGCCATTTATTGTTACAGCTATGCTCGTCCTGGAATAGCTGATCATACTGGCCACAACTACATATTTTCCGGTAGGTAAATTTTCTATAAGGTAAGCGCCACTGCTGTCGGCCACAGTGCCTGTCTTTAGATCAGGTATTTCAACTATGGCACCTTCCATAGGTTTGCCATTAATATCTTTCACATATCCTTTCAAAGAATTATTCCCGGTTTGGGCTCCCCGGATTGAAACCTGTATTAGAAGAAGTAATAACAGGAACAAACTGCCTTTAGACATTGTCTGGTGATTTTTGATTAAATTAACTAATGATGATATGGGCAACTCTGAGTGAATTTTTCAAAGTCAGCACCATAACAAATTAAAATCAATAGCTTAAGAAATCAGGCAGCGGGTGGTCCCCTTAAAGATGCGGCTACGATGCAGCGCTGAACACAGTTAATACTGTTAAATGTATAATTCGCCCGGTGAACAATTGTCCTCGAAACAACAAACGCAACTGTATAATCGTTTATAAAAGAGGTAAGTGTCAGCGAGAGATATGCGCAGTGGTGGTGTTTCTTTTCTATTGCCAGCCCCTTATGGTCATGATGGATGGTATCTTTATGGTCAGCAAATAAGTGAACAAAATCCATGGGTGTATTTCCCAGGAGTAATAAAAAGGAAAACCAGATTACACAAAAATATTTTGCAACTTTAATTTTCACTTGCTTTGAATTACTTACTTGTTTTTTAGTGTATTCTTATTCATTGCTGAATCTTTTTAAGCTGCGTTGCAACTATTACATAAACCATAAATCAGCGTTTGTAATCTTTCAGCTTTAAAACCATTGGGCAAATTTATTTGTGGTTCATGAACTTTATCAAGGCAGAACATTTTATGGCATATCTGGCAATTGAAATGCACATGATCATCGGTATGGTGTTTATCCGGACAACTTTTCTTGCACAATGCAAACCGCGTAATTCCTTCTGCATCCACTATTTTATGCACCAGGCCAACATATTCAAAATCATTCAGTATCCGGTACAGTGTTACCCGGTCCATGGTGTCAAATATTTTTTCCAATTCAGCATGGGCAAATGCCTGGTTCCCCTCACTTAACACCTCTATTACACTTAGCCGGGCTGGTGTAACTTTTAACCCCTTTTCTCTGATCTGAACTGAGAAATCCATATTTCTTGTTTTCCGGAACAAAGTTATATCAAATGCAATAGAGTTGCGTTTATATTTTTTAGCCTATCTTTGCAACAAAGTTGCGTTTAGATACTATTAAATGACCAGCAAAAACCATATTAACCCAGACAAAACAGGCATTACCAGCGCCATTTTATGCTCAATTCATTGCACAATCATTCCTATACTTTTACTCTTTAAGAGTTTCTGGTCTGAAAGGCAACCTGGCATTTTATTGCCTTCCTGGTGGGAGATGTTGGACTATTTATTCCTTATGATAAGTTTTTACGCTGTTTATCATTCATCCAAACATACTAGTAGCCGCAAAATCAAGCTTTCACTTTGGATATTCTGGATAATTCTTTGTTGTTCAATTATTTTTAGTAAAAACCTCCATTGGCTTGCCTATATTGCATCGGCCGGGCTGGTAGTCACGCACTTTGTCAACATCAGAAGAGATAAATTACAATCAAAATTGATTCATGCAGATGAAAACCCAACTGCTGCAAATATCTTATAAGTTAAATAGTATAGATAAGGCTGTAGCGCTTTTTTGGAAGGAGGTCTGTAATTACAGGCTTTTTGCTTTCAGTGGAGAAATGGGAGCAGGTAAAACCACCTTCCTGCATTACTTATGCGAAATGCTGCATGTCGAGGATGTTGTAAGCAGCCCCACTTTTGCACTCATTAATGAATATCACTATGCAGATGGCAATGCTGACCGTATAATCTATCATATGGATTGGTATCGGCTAAAAGATGCTGCCGAAGCCATTAATGCCGGGATGGAAGATTGTATTGATGCCGCTAAAGACGGCAGGGCAATCTGCTTTATCGAATGGCCCGAAAAGGCCCTGGAATTATTGCAGCCACCTTATTTATGGATCACCATAGAAACAACCGACCCTGACCAGAGAACAATGACCGTAGAATTGATCAGTTAGTAGTTCCATTGCACCTTTTTTACAAAGTTCAGGACTCTGGCATAGTTTTTGCTTTCCATATCTTTTAACGCAAAATAAAAACTTTATAATTTCCTGTATAATTCTTACTTTGCAGTCTGTATAAATAACCAATAAAACTATAGTATATGTATTTTAGTGGTACAAAATTCTGTTCCCTTGTGCTGAGTTGTCTTTTGCCTCTATCCCTGATGGCAAAAGATGTGAAGCAGGCAACTGTTGGCGGCGGTCTTGTAAAACCCGTTTGCTTCGTTGAGAATAAGGGCCAGTTAAGGGCGCAGGATAATAAGGCCTGTAATAATATTCAATATAAATTGTCCACGCCCGGAATGAGCCTTTTTGTTGGCAATGGTCAGCTCCACTACCAGTTTAAGAAGTCAGAGGGAACCAGCCATGAGCATTCAAATGTGTCAACGTGCCGTATGGATGTTACTTTGGTGGGTGCAAATCCGAAATCCGAAGTAATTTCATCTGAGCAACAGGCTTACTACGAAAATTATCTGCTGCCGGGCCTTGGTGAAAATGGTATTACTGCACATGCCTATATCCGTATTGTTTATAAAAATGTGTATAATAATATCGATTGGGTGCTATATGTGAAAGACAATAGCGTGGAATATGATTTTGTGGTGCGCCCTGGTGGTAATGTAAAGGATATTAAACTCAGATACGGTGGTGCAACTGCTTTATCAGTAACTAAAGACGGAAGTCTTTCGGCCACAACACCAATGGGTACTATAAAGGAAAAAACACCTCTTGCTTACGAAACAGCTACTGGTAAGGCCGTTGCTTCCAATTTTAAACTGCATAATAACATCGTAAGTTTTGAAACAGGTAATTACACAGGGTCGCTGACTATTGATCCTTATTTATCATGGTGCACTTATTATGGCAACACATTGGAAGATGTTGTAACTGCTGTTAAAGAAGATGCTTCTCATAATTCTTATGTATGCGGCTTTACCTCAAGTACTTGCTGTATTGTTACAGGTGGGGCGTATCAGACAACTTTTGCAGGTGCTCCGTTTGATATGTTTTATGCAAAAATATCCAGCACAGGATCTCTGGCCTATGCAACTTTTTATGGTTTTGCAACCGGAAATACTGAAGGCACCTCAATTGCTATTGATAATGCAGGTGCGCCCAATATCTATATTGGCGGGTATACTACTTGTCCCAACGGCGCAGGCCCACCACCGCACTTTACCAATTTTGGCGCTTACCAGCAGGCTAATGGTGGCGGCAATGATGGCTTCCTTATAAAGTTTAATTCTGCTGGTGCCAGGCAATGGTGTACTTACTTTGGCGGGGCAGGTAATGACTATGTTTATGGTGTGGCCACTGATGCCTCAGGCAACAACGTATATATTACCGGACAGACGGCCAGCACTACAGCTATTGCAACCGGTAGTGCCTATCAGAACGTTTTAAGAGGCCCTAATGATGCTTTTCTCGCCAAATTCACTTCAGCTGGTGGTATTGTTTGGTCAACCTACTACGGTGGTACTGCCCAGGACCAGGGAAATGGTGTGGTTTGTGATGCCTTAGGTAATATTGATATTACCGGCCAGACAAATAGTGCCCTAAACATCGCATCTGCTTCTGCCTACCATACTTCTTTGAGTGGTACTCAGGATGCATTTGTTGCACAGTTTAATTCTGCCGGCACCCGCAATTGGGGTACTTATTTCGGCGGAACATCTGTTGAAACCGGAAATGGTATTGCATCCGATGCAGGTGGTAATATCGCCGTAATTGGTAACACTACCAGTGGTTCAGGCCTTGTATATGGCCAGTCATTCCAACCTTCATATGGTGGGGTTCAGGATGCATTTGTGGCTTATTTCACGAATACAGGTACTTTAAATTGGAGCAGCTATTATGGAGGCACTGCATTTGATTACGGGCAAGGTGTTTGTTTCGATCTTTATGGCAATGTTGCTGTTACCGGCGGCACCTTCAGCACTACAGGAATAGCTACTGTCAACAGTTCACAACCTGCACTTGGTGGTAATTACGATGCATACCTGGCTAAGATAAACCCACTGGGCCAGATGTTGTGGAATAACTACTTCGGCGGATCATTTTATGATTATGCTAATGGCGTAGCTTGTGATCCGGTCACTGGTCAGCTCACAATAGCCGGTTATACTACAAGCAACGGTTTATATGGGGCGGGAGGCATAGGTACTGGTATAGGTCAGCCTGCAAATGGTGGTGGTGTTTACGATGGTTTTGTTGCAAAGTTCAAAATTGATACTATGGTAACCATTTCACAACCATTTACCGATACTTTGGTTTGTGCTGGTGGTACCCTGAATGTAAATTATACAGTTAATACTACTCCTGCACCGGCAGCAGCTTTCCAACCGGGCAATACTTTTACAGTTCAGTTATCTACTGCCACAGGTAGCTTCGTTGGCGCTACAGCTATTGGAACAATTACAGCCACTGGCTCTGGCACAATTCCTTGCACAATTCCTGTTGCTGCATCTGGTACAGGTTACCGTATTCGGGTTATTGCCAGTAACCCCGCATTTATCTCGCCCGATGACTATCTGAATATCAATGTGGTTGCCTCTATTCCTGCTACAACTGCCAGTTCAAACTCTCCGGTATGCGTAAATGGCACACTTAATCTTTACGATACTGCTCCTTATTCTTTATCGGCATGGAGCTGGACCGGCCCGGCTGGTTTCACATCTCCTTTACAGAATCCCTCTATTGGCAGTGTTTCTGTAGCCTATACAGGTACTTATAGTGTTACTGCTACCCATAATGGCTGCCCGTCTTCAGTGGCTACGGTTTCTGTTATTGTAAACAGCACCCTTCCGCCTACGCCGACGGTAGGTGTTTCGGCTGTATGCCAGGGCACTACTATATATCTCACAGCCAATCCTGATACTACTGCACCAGGGATTACCTGGAACTGGAGCGGTCCTGGTGGATACACGTCTACACTGCAGAACCCTACCATTACATTAGCTACACTTGCAATGGCAGGTACCTATTATGTAAATGATACTTTGCAAGGATGCCCGTCTAGCCTTCGGGCTGATGTAGTGGTTGTTAACCCAACCACCCTTGTTTCATCCTATATTACTGCAAGTCCGGGTTATACAAATGGCAATCCGGCCGATACACTTTGTCTGGGTACTATGGTTCATTTCACTGCAACTTCAATCAATGGCGGTATCGCACCTGCTTATCAGTGGTATGCAGGTGGTATTCCCGTAGTTGGCGCAATCACCAATTCGTGGTCTTCGTCCACGCTTACAAATGGAACTATAGTTTATTGTGCCATCAGCAGCAGCGAGCTTTGCCCGTCTCCGGTTCATGCCCCAAGCAATACTATCCTGATGAATATGATCGACAATGCGCCGCTGGTTTATATTTCAGCCTATCCGCGCTTACATGTAGCTCCGGGCTCTACAGTTATATTCTCTTCCTCAGTTTATAATGGTGGTTTAAGCCCTAGCTATCAGTGGTTTAAGAACGGACTCCCGATTGCTGGCGCTAATTCTGATTCATTAACACTCACAGCAGTGAATGCTCCAGATACCATATACCTGCGGGTAAAAAGCAATATGCAATGCCCGTTACCCGACTCCATTGGAATCAGTAATGTGCTGATCGCAGAAAGCAATGTTGGTGTAACTCAGGTTTCTGCTCTGCTTTCAGATGTAGGCCTGTTCCCTAACCCTAATGGTGGCGCATTTGCCATAAAGGGTACACTGGTGAGCAATAACACTGTCGCTTATTCAGTTACAAACCTCCTAGGACAGGTTATTACAACAGGTTCAGTTATACCTGCTAACAACCAGCTCGAAAAAACTATCGGTTTACCTGATATCAGCGATGGCATATACCTGCTGCGCCTCAGTCAGGACGGCCAGAACAAAATAGTCAGGTTCTCTGTACAGAAACAGTAAACTTCATAATTGCAAATAATTCAAAAACCCCGGCTTGCCGGGGTTTTTGAATGTATATAATTGTTGGAGAATTCTTTGAACCCGAGTCTGATCTGTTTTGTAAAAAAAGGAACCCCGGCCCGAAGATATCGTCTGTTCTGATTTGCTGAAACTATCAGGTGCAACGAATCATTTTCAAGACTATTATGTAGCAAATTTCACCATGAGCGCATCAGTATGAGCTCATATACTCAATGCGATAATCAGGCTTATCACGCCAAGTATTATTGCAGCAATAGCTAATCCACGGTTTTTCCTCCGTGTTCCCTGCATTGTTAGGCTTATTATGCCCAATATTATACCACCTCCGGCACATATTGCAGATATAATGATGAATGTCGAAGTATAAGAAAGGCCCAAAAATATTGTAATCAATAGGCTGTCAAGGAAACCAGCAGGTATGGCAAAAAGGGAAGATAAGAATGCAAATATTGCCACCCCTCCAGGGTGTCCCCTTCTGTCATATCGACTTTGGAAAAAACTTTTGTGCTGCTTTGTAGGTGGATCCGATTTATAGTTTGCGGCAGTATCAGATTGTGTTGCATGGGCAAAAACACTCCTGTGAACAGGTAGGGCTGCTGGGCTGATAAAGGGATAGCTCAGCATCATTATAATCAGTATGATTTTTAGTTGAGCCATAGGGTCTCAGTGCAATAATATCAAATATAATGCCAAATGTTTCAGCTTGAAAGATATATCGATTTTCCTTATCAGATTTCCAGGTAAAAATTATATTTCAATAAATTAATATCTGGCATGGTTTTTGTTGTAACTTTATTATTATAAAGTACCACTCCGATGAATAAAACACTACTCTTACTTATCATTCTTTTCCCATTCTTTGGTTATGGCCAGAATTACCAATGCCTGCAGGCGGGTGTGAAGCATTATTTTACCAATGACAGTGGCTACCTGCGGGGAATACGGATTGACTCGGTAACCACCTCAGGAAGTAACCACTTTTATTATCCTTTTCATACGCCCAGGGGTAGCTATTCGCCTATAGTTGGTGGCCTGCACATGTTAGATTCAACAGGTGGCAGCTGGCTGGGCAAGAAGGTAATTCAACTGAGCGATGGTACTTTTTTGTTTGATAATCTGTGGCACGATACGGTGGTTATTAAAACCCAGGCAATTGTTGGGGCTAGTTGGGTTTTCTGGCGTGATACGGGAGTATATTACTACCAAGCCCTGGTGGCCAGCGCAGATACCATGACCATTATGGGCTCGCTTGATTCTATTAAAACTATAAACATTACGGCTTATAATGGCACTGGTATTGTTTCTACCGACCCACTGAATAGTTTTAGAATAATACTCAGTAAAAACCACGGGTTTGCCCAAATTTTCGATCTGTTTACTTTCCCTTACCAGCCTAATCCTGCAAGTACGTTATTTCCCATGGGTTACGATTATTTTACAGATCGCCTGTTTGCCTTCACCAGCTTGCCCACAACAGGGAGAGGTATTTTCAACATCACTACTTTAATTAATCCTACCTACGGGCAATTGTATAACTGGAATGTTGGGGATGTTTTTGAAAACAGTACCTGTACCCCAACTGTCAACAGCACGGGCCTGTACCCCTACCATTTTTATGTAGATACCATTATCAGTAAAACTGTATTAACCACCGGCACTCAGTATAGCTTTAGGGGCTGGATAGCTACTCAGGTAATTAATTCATGGCCCCCCGGAACTACTGTTCTCGATACAACTTACCCTTATGCCACCGTGCGTGATACCGGATCTTTTTTTGTGCCAGACAGTGCTTTGCTCGACACTACCCTGATGCCTGAAGAATACCTGCAGAAATCTTTTATCTACTACTGGCCCAATGATACAACATGGTGCACGGAAAGCGCAAAATATTCTTTTTTACCCGATTATATAAGACATGACACCCTACAGACTCCGATTGAAGGGCATGCCTTTACAACCTATAAGACAGGAGTGGGTTTGCTGCATTATTACAATGGTGCACCTGAGCTGGCCCAACCTATGCTCACCGACACTACACTGGTATACTATTATCAAAGCAGCTCAGGGTGCGGTATCTATACAACCGCTTCGCCCCGTATTACTTCGGTTGACTTGGTAAATAAGCCCGGTTCCTTGTTGATCTTCCCCAACCCCGCAACCGAAGAGCTAAGCATAAAGACCACCCTCACCCAACCCTATATATTAACCCTCCAGAACATGCTGGGCGAAACAGTACAAACCATGCGCAGCACCAGCAAGGTGCAAATCATAAATGTAGCTGCCATACCAGCCGGCGTGTATAATGTAAGCATTACTTATGATGTGGGTAGCAGGTATAATGAAAAGGTAGTCATCATACATTAACCCTCAAAAAAGATTAAAATGAAAAACCTCTTACTCCTTCTTTTGATTTCTGCCAGCCTTATTGCTGAAGGCCAGAATTACCAATGCCTGCAGGCAGGTACGAAGCATTATTTCACCAATGGCAACGGTTACCTCCGTGGCATAAGGATAGACTCTGTAAGGACAATGGGTGATACTACTGTTTATTATCCGTTTCATACTCCGAGAGGGGCTTATGATCCGGGTTTGCCACTTACTACATCATCATTAGATACAAATGGAGGTAGCTGGTTAGGGAAAAGGGTGCTGCAAAAGGGTGATGGTACCTTTATTTTCGATAGTTACTGGAATGATTCAGTTATCATTAAAACTCAGGCTAACGCCGGCGATAGCTGGGTGTTTTACCGCGATACCAGTCCACTATATTATAAGGCTACCATGTTGGGCGTTGATACAATGACTGTCCTCGGTGCCATTGATTCAGTCCGGAAAATTCTGATCACTGCCCATAACCCTTCTGGTATAGTTACAACTGATCCTTTGGATAGTTTCCAGATTATCCTCAGCAAGAATAAGGGTTTTGTCCGGGTAATGGATTTATACACATTTCCTTATCATAAACCGGATTCAACATACAGATTAGGGCTGGATTTTTTCCTGGACAGATCAACCAATACTGTTGGAACAATCAATGGGTATATAGGTAGCCCGGTCGGGCCCAATACAACTGTTACCAGTTTTAATTTAGTTGACTTTGTAAATCCCAATGAACAGCAATTGCACAACTGGAATGTTGGGGATGTTTTCTATAGCGACAATGAATTGGGGATACCAATATTTGGAACAGTAACATACACTTATCTTTCGGATACCGTTACAGACAAAGTAGTATCCGGGCACTACATCAACTACACAATCAGCGGCTCAACATTTGCATGTCCAACTCCGCCATATTATCCATGTTCCCTTATATGCAAGTCGGGTATGTATTCATTCTCAGATTCCATTTACCCTATTATTGATACGGTGCAAATGCCAGAAGACTGGCACTACCACGGCAAATATATTTTCTATGCTCCCGGCGATTCCGGTTTTTGTTCACATGCTCCAGCTTATAGTTCCGTATTACCCGGTTATCGCCCTTCATTAGGCTGGGTTTATGAGGTATCATCCTATAAGCTGGGCATCGGTAAAACAGAGTTCATACACAACGACGGTGACCCGACATATGAAACCGACAAACTTTTGTTTTATAAAATAGGAAGTGTTACTTGTGGAAGCACCCTTCGCTTACCTGGCGGAAATAGTGTAACACCACAATCTCTATACACCATCTTCCCCAACCCCGCCACCGAAGAGCTCACAATAAAAACTACCCTCACCCAACCCTATATATTAACCCTCCAGAATATGCTTGGCGAAACAGTCCAAACCATCCGCAGCGCCAGCCAGGAGCAAACCATAAATGTAGCAGCCCTGCCAGCAGGGGTGTATAATGTGAGCATCATTGATGATGCGGGTAGCAGGTATAATGAAAAGGTGGTCGTCCTACATTAACCCTCAAAAAAGATAAAAATGAAAAAGCCTCGAAACCAAGTTTAGAAATCAGTAATTCAAAGGTTCCTTACTTGTGTGCCGAACGCGAGCAATGATTATTTCAGATTCAGTAACCTGGTAGGCAATACGGTAATGATATAATTCAAATGCCCTGAAACTGTTTCCATGCCCTGAAACTGTTTCCATCATTGTTTACTTTGTATTTGTCAACCGGATGCCTGTATGGCTGGGCGGGGATGTCTAAAGTCGCTGCTACTATTGCACCGCGGACTTTCAATGCATTTTTTGGTGAATCTTCTTTTATGTGGTTGTACGCTTCACGAAGGTGTTGCTTGGCCATAGCAGGCCATATTAGTTTTCGTTTACTTACCACTGCTCCATTTCTTTTACCAATTCCTCATGGGTGATATAATTACCGGCCTTAATCTGCGCCAGTGCTTCATCTATCTCTTTATTATATTGTTCGATGCTGATATGCTGCGATTCTACTTTTTTAAGGCTTATGAAGGATTTGATCACACTCAGCAATGATTTCTTTTCATCCATGCCCAGCAAGGGCAGGAATCTGTTGATTTCGGCATCTAAAGATTTTGCAGTCATAGCGCTGATATTTGCACTTGCAAATTTAGGCTGTTTTGTTTTAATGACACTATTTTCCCAATATTTGTTGCTGTCTTCAATTTACAAGGTTAAAACAACGTCCCCGACGAACTCTCCTTTTGGTGAATATCATTGAAAATACTTTAATGTGTTTAATGCCCGGAGTATATGTTCTGGTAGAATAGCTTGAAATTATACGAATTGCAATTGAATACCGAAGGATGTTTGCTAAAACGCGAGGGAGGGAACCATTCCGTATATCTTAATCTGACCAATAAAAAAACATCATCGATTCCCTCTAATAATGTGCAAGCAATTTGCTGCACACAAGCTCTTTGAAAATGACATTCCAATCGCGCCCATCAAATCGCTCACCCGACCACACCCTCTCCAGAGGAGAGGGCCGGGGAGAGGTCTATGGCAATCATTGATGTAAAGTATTATTATAGTTTCAAATATTAGATTGTCAATTATTCGCAATTAATATCATTGGCGGATCAATGATTTTTTAGTAAAGAAAATCTGTAAAGCCCTTGATTAAAATTCCCATAGCAGTCTAGTCCAATCTAAAACAACATCCCCGGCGAGCTTTCCTTAGTGCGGCCAAGGTGCTTGTAAGCCTTATCTGTAGCTTCGCGTCCACGGGGAGTGCGCATAATGTAGCCCTCCTGTATCAGGAAGGGTTCGTATACCTCTTCTATGGTTCCGGCTTCTTCGCTTACCGCTGTGGCTATATTATTGATACCGGCAGGCCCTCCTTTGAATTTATCAATCAGCGTAGCAAGTATTTTATTGTCCATATCATCCAGGCCGCTCTCGTCTACGTTCAGTGCGCGGAGGCCATGTTCCACTATTGCCCTGTCTATTACGCCTGTGCCCAGCACCTGTGCAAAGTCGCGCATACGGCGCAGTAGTCCGTTGGCAATACGCGGTGTGCCACGACTGCGGCGGGCAATCTCGCCTGCTGCATCGCTTGTTACGCGCACATTGAGCACACCTGCTGCCCTGATCAATATTTGCTGTAGCACCTCGGCAGAGTAATATTCCAATCTCGACTTGATGCCAAAGCGGGATAGCAGGGGAGCGGTAAGCAGTCCGCTGCGGGTAGTGGCGCCTACAAGGGTAAATGGATTCAGTGTGAGCTGAATGGACCTTGCCGAAGGTCCTGAATCAATCATTATATCTATCTTAAAATCCTCCATGGCCGAATACAGGTATTCTTCCACTACCGTGCTGAGGCGGTGTATCTCATCTATAAACAATACGTCACGCGCCTCAAGGCTTGTGAGCAGGCCTGCCAGGTCGGCAGGCTTTTCTATTACCGGGCCGCTGGTTTCTTTTATAGCCACCCCCAGCTCGTTGGCTACTATCCTTGATAGGGTAGTTTTTCCCAATCCGGGTGGGCCATGAAACAATATATGGTCGAGCGACTCGCCACGCATATTGGCCGCCTTGATGAAAATGCGCAGGTTTTCTATCAGCTTGGGCTGTCCCGAGAAGTCGGCAATGGTCTGGGGCCTGATGGTATTTTCATAATCCCGTTCCTGCGGGCTTAAATCATTGGCTGGCCTTATGTTCGAATTCGACATCGGTTAAAGTTAGGGAAAAAGGAATAAATGCGGAAAGATAGCATTGTGATTTTGATTTGCGGCCTATATAACTGACTTTTGTATCTCAGATGATGAGGCTGAATATAACTTGCATATTGGCATTGGTTCGTCTTCTGGTTTTAAAAAACAATAATATTGATGTCAAGGCGTTTTAAATCTATGCGATTGTTAAAATTTACAACATTTCTTCTATTGTTTTTTGGGGTTACTGTGTCCCGGGGGCAAATTACCGGTGGGCAATATGCTTTTGAATACCTGCGTATGAGCAACTCTCCGCTGGTATCCTCAATGGGGGGTATTAGTATTGCTACGCCGGTAGATGATATTTCACTGGCACTGCAGAACCCGGCTATGATGCGGCCCGGGCTGCATAATGAGCTGGAACTGAATTACAATAACTTTTACAGTGGTATCAGTATCTCCAACCTGGCTTATGGATACCACATGGCAAAAATAAATACTTCATTTTTCTTCGGGCTGCAGTATATCAATTACGGAACCATTGCAGAGACCGACCCTACTGGCTACCAGTACGGTAGTTTTCATCCCGACGATTATGCAATTACCCTTGGCGCCTCGCGAAAATATCTCGAAAACTGGAGGTATGGCGCTGACCTGAAATTGGCTAATTCTGACTTGTACAAAGCAAGCGGCCGCGCCTTGCTGATGGATGTGGGTATCAACTATTACGATACTGCAAACCTCTGGGACCTGGGTGCTACAGCCAAAAATATGGGTGTGATGATCAAAAAATATGACCCATCAGCACCTTCCGAGCCGGTACCTTTCGACCTACAGTTGGGTGTCTCAAAGAGGTTCAAACATATGCCCCTGAGGTTGTTTATGACCATTCATCACCTTTACGAATGGGATATCCGGTACGATAATCCTGCCGACCTGGTGGGTACCAATTCACTCGGTCAAACAGATACTGTTAAGAGTAGCGGAACGCATTTTGCAGATAAATTTTTCCGCCATTTCATTTTTGGAGGGGAGTTGTCGTTTGCTAAAAAGCTGACCATAACCTTCTCCTACAACGACCTGCAGCGCCGCGAAATGGCTTTAAGTACCTCACCCGGCATGGCTGGCTTTGCTTTTGGGCTGGGTTTGCACCTTCACAAATTCCAGATACATTATGCCCGTACTTATTACCATATTTCAGGTCCCTACAATGAGTTCGGCCTTACTATGGCGCTCAATAAGTTGTTTGGGCTGGGGCAGTGGGGCGAGAAAGCAAAGTGGAATGCCGAGTATGAGAATTGGTGATGCATTGGTTATCAGGAATATTTTTTGTACTTATCTATAAAGCATAACTGTTATGAAGTATCTGCTGAAGAAAATATTTATACTGCCTTGTTTGGGGCTTATGCTATTGCTGACTTCCTGCCCGGGGCCGCATAACAGGGAAATAATGTGCATGGATGGCACTATTAACCTTTTTGGTGTAGGCTTTAATAATACAGATTTCGCTTATGGCATGGTTTACAAATACAAACAGGATAATCTGTTCGATAGTGTGATTGATTCACAGGCGTTTTGGCAAAATGCTGCCGGAGTTGATACCTACCTTTTACGCACAAGCTATGCCCCATTGGCGCCAAAATATGATTACAAGTTGAAACTTCCTATCATAAACAAAACCTATACTATAAGCCATATTGTGCAAAGCGGTAGAACCTATGTGTCGGCTTCCAGCAATTCATTCCCTGTTTGCCTCAACCGGATAGTATCGGCTATGATAAATGACAGTATCTTTGTTTATACCGATACTGGTTATACTTCTCCTACTTCTTCAGGTATCATTCCGGATACCTTTTATATACACAAATAGGGTGGCTACCGAATACGCTCCGCATATGCACTTATAATTTCATTTTAAATGCTGAAATTATAAATGTGTTAAATGTAAATTAGCCTAATTATTCTCTTCCTTTTTATTATCCTAACACAATAGTTTATTACTCCTTCTTTTTTTCTACTTTTACCCTCAAATTGATTTTAACTTTAGACTTCGTACTTAAGACTTTAGACTTCATAATATGTCTCACCAATTACTGAAAGGAAAAAAAGGAATTATTTCCGGTGCGCTGGATGAGCGCAGCATTGCCTGGAAAACTGCTTTAGCCTGTGTGGCCGAAGGAGCAGAGATTGTACTCACAAATGCGCCAATAGCCATGCGTATGGGTAAGATCAATGAGTTGGCCAAATTATGCAACTGTCCGGTTATACCTGCTGATGCTACCAATCTTGCGGATATCGAAAACCTGATGCAGAAAAGCATGGATCATTTCGGTGGTAAAATGGATTTTATCCTGCATAGTATTGGTATGAGCCCAAATGTGCGCAAGAATATTGCCTATACCAATACCAATTATGAGAACTTCCTCAAAACGCTCGATATTTCGGCGCTTTCATTCCACAGGGTATTGCAGACAGCCATGAAGCTTGATGCCCTCAATGAGTGGGGTAGCGTGGTGGCGCTTAGCTATATTGCTGCGCAGCGTACCTTCCCGGGATATAACGATATGGCTGATGCCAAGGCAGTTATGGAAAGCATTGCACGCAGTTTCGGCTACTCTTATGGGTTTGCGAAGAAAGTAAGGGTAAATACAATCAGCCAGAGTCCAACAGTAACAACTGCAGGAAGCGGCGTTTCCGGTTTCGATGTATTTCTGCACTATTCCGAGAAGACATCTCCATTGGGTAATGCCAGCGCAGAAGATTGTGCCAATTTCTGTGTGATGTTATTCAGCGACTATACCCGCATGGTAACCATGCAAAACCTGTTTCACGATGGCGGGTTCTCTAATACTGGTGTGAGCCACCTTATTGTAGAAGAAATATTGGCTGGAAAGAAAGGAGCAGAGTAAATGTTCAGTTTTCAGTTGGCATTGGTCTATTTGCGTTTTACAGTCGGAAATTTATTCAATCCTTCAGTAAACACAAATATTCCACAACTAAATTAGCAACATCTCACATCTGTTAATAATTAATTTATATAAAAATATCGCTTTTTTTTAGCTTGAATAATATAATATTTTCGCAAGGCTTTATTTTTTTGTATTAAATCCTATCTTTGCAGCCCCTCGCCCGAAACGGAAACTCCACCGCGGGCGGGTATAAACATTTTATAAAGACAATTTTCAACAGGAACCCATGCATTTAAAAGGTTTGGTGAAGTTTTTTACTGCCGCTCTGATATTGATATCGCTGTACCAGCTTTCGTTAACATTAATTGTTCGCAACGAGGAGGCTAAGATGAAGAGTCAGGCCCTACGTGAAGCACAACGGGAAGACCCGAAAGCTACTAACAACGATACTGACAAGGTATATGCCAGGCACTTCCAGGCTATTACTGACAGTATGCAGACTGAGGTGATTTTTAAGGTACCCGGTAAACCGTATACCTATCAGGCTGCCAAGAATGAGGAGCTCAGTCTCGGCCTTGACCTGCAGGGCGGTATGAACGTTACACTTGAGGTTAGCCTCGAGGATCTGGTTCGTTCTATGTCTAATAATAAGAGTGACCGCGCCTTAAACAAGGCCATCGCCGATGCCAATACTGCCAGAGCCAACAGCGAAGCCGATTTCATTGCCTTGTTCGGCGAGGTTTACCAGAAAGAAAATCCGGGTATCAATATGGCTTACCTTTTTACTAAGCCTAATGAAAAGGACATTACCCGTAACTCAACAAACGGGGAAGTTCTTGCTAAATTGAATACAGAAGCTAAGGACGCTGTTAAACGTACTTATAATGTACTCCTTACCCGTATCGATAAGTTCGGTGTGGCTAACCCTAACGTGAATCTGGACGAAAAGAAAGGAATCATCACCGTAGAGCTTGCAGGTGTGCATAACCCCGACCGCGTACGTAATTATCTTCAGGCAACTGCCCAACTGCAGTTTTTTGAAACCTATACAATGCAGGAGATCGGGCCGTTGCTGAAACCAGCTAACGATGCTCTTTACGGTTTCCTTTCTGGAACCAATGAAGATAGTACAGGTTCTGATTCTACAAAAAAAGCGCTGGCAGCTTCTGATTCTACAAAAGGTAAAGCTGGTGGCGATACTGCCAGTCTGAATAATCTTCTTTCTGATAAAAAGCCAGCTGAAGCAGGCAAAACTGCTTCCGGCGCTGCCACCAGCGATTCTGCTAAGCTGAAGGAGCAGGAAGCTATCAAGAAAAATCCACTGTTCGCTATTTTCCAGGCAGCTATTAATGCTGACCAGACCGATTTTATTCATGGCCCGGTTATTGGTTATGTTCTTAAAAGGGATACTGCCAAACTGAACAGGTTCTTCGCTATGGATGTGGTGAGGAATAAGTTCCCATCTAACGTCAAATTCCTTTATGGACACGATGACAATAAGAAAGGCGCTGACCCTAAAGCAATTCTTCCTGTTTATGCCGTTAAGGTGCCACCGGGCGGATCTGCAAGGCTCGAAGGTGATCATATCACTTCTGCACGTGCCGATTACAGCCCTATGACTGGCCAGCCAGATGTGAACATGGAAATGGACATTTCAGGCGCACGTATCTGGAAGGATATGACCGGTAAAAATGTAGGTGGTTATGTAGCCGTAGTGCTCGATGACCGTGTTTATTCCTGCCCTCGTGTTGATAATGAAATTGCGACAGGAAGCACTGAAATATCTGGTTCTTTTACTACCGAAGAAGCGCTTGACCTTTCCAATATCCTTAAATCAGGTAAGTTACCGGCACCGGCGCATATCGTTCAGGAGCAGGTAGTAGGTCCTACCCTTGGTGCTGAGTCAATCCATGCCGGTTTCAATGCGATTGCATTGTCATTCCTGGCTATCTTCGTACTGATGCTGGTATATTATAGCACCAGCGGTTGGGTTGCATGTATTTCACTTACCCTCAACCTTACTTTTACACTTGGTGTACTCTCAGCATTACATGCAACATTAACACTGCCTGGTATTGCGGGTCTGGTACTCGGTATTGGTATGGCGGTTGATGCGCACGTACTTATCTTTGAGCGTATCAAGGAGGAGCTTGCACTGGGCAAGAGTCACAAACAGGCAATCATTGATGGTTATAAACGAAGTAACGCACCTGTGCTTGATGGTCACATCGCTCAGCTGATTACTGCTGCTATCCTGTTCTCTTTCGGTCTTGGTCCGGTACTTGGTTTTGCTACTACCCAGTTATTGAGTATTACAATATCCCTGTTCTGCGGTATCCTTGTATCCCGTCTCATTAAGGAGATTTATACCAACAGCGGCAAGCATCATTTCAAGTACTTTACTCCTGTTTCCAAAGCGGTATTCCAGAAAGCGCATTACGACTTTATGAAGAACCGCAAGGTTGCCTATATCATTTTTGTTCTGGTATTATTGGGAGGCGTTGGTTCCCTGTTTCATGGTTTCGACTATGGAGTTGAGTTTTCGGGCGGACGTAGCTATACAATCAAATTTGATAAGAAAATAGAAACAATAGTTATCAGGGATAAGATGCACACTTATTTTGGTGAGTATCCGATTGTAAAAACAATTGGTACTGATAATAAGGTAAACATTACCACCTCCTACCTCATTACCAAGCCCGGTCAGCAGATTGAGCAGCAGGTACAAGGTAAGTTGTATGAGGGTCTGACCAAAGAAGGTTTCATACCTGCTACTGTTTCTTTACAGGAGTTTGAGAGCAAGTGTATTTTGAGTTCACAAACCGTGCTGCCTACCATTTCCGTTGACCTGATACGCGGCGCCGAATATGCTACCTTATTCTCACTTATAGCTATCTCTATCTACATACTTGTTCGTTTCCGTAAATGGCAGTACTCACTTGGTACATTTGTATCGTTGTTATTCAACGTGAGCGCTACTTTGGCTGTGTTCTCCTTCATGCGTGGCTTTGTGCCATTTGCGATGGAAATCAATCAGCACTTTATTGCTGCGGTACTTACAGTTATCGGATTCTCAATGAACGATACGATCATCGTGTTCGACCGTATCAGGGAGTATTTCCGCAAATCGCCCAATGAGGATAAGACCAGCGTTATCAACCGTGCGATCAATGATACCCTGCCACGTACTGTGATGACTTCACTTACTGTGTTTATCGTGGTACTCATTTTGTTTGTAGTAGGTGGTGAGGTTACCCGTGGATTCGCCTTTGCAATGCTTGTTGGGGTTATCACCGGTACTTTCTCATCCATCTTCCTGGCTTCTCCTGTACTGGTGGATACCGACAAGAGCGGATCACTGAAACAGGAAATAGACCGCGAAGCCCATGTGGAAGAGCTGAAGAAACTGGCGTAGTTTTTAATGAATTATAATGAATACTTTTTAATCCCGTTCAGTAATACTGAACGGGATTTTTTATACCCCGAATTATCCTTACCCCCGAATTAATCTTGTTACAGTTTTTCCATGTTTAATAAACCCGGCTCGGACACAGTACTGTATCGCATAATTGCAGGCTTTCTTTTACCTTTAATTCATGTTTACTGGTAGTAATTTAATTTTTAAAGACAGCAGGGTAGACAAATTGTTACTGAAACACGGGTACAATAATTCTGTTGTGTTTTATAGCCCGATTCAGATATGGCTTTTTTTGTTGGTCATGTTAATCCTGCAGGGTGCCTTTTTTGTCTTTATTTGGGTATTTAATACTCTATTGGGAAGGTACCTTACTTCACTTTATCTGCTGATATCCTATCTTTTATCGGCTTATTTGAATAACAGTTTTGCATGTACCTCATCTGAACTTATAGTAGTCAATCCTAATTTCCCCTTTAGAAAATGCAGGCGATATTCTTTGGATGAAATTGAAGTAATAGTGATTGATAAAAGGAAACTGTGGCTACTTTCTGTATTTGGGATATTAGGTGGAGGTAATTATTTAGAACTAAAAGTGAAAGGTAAAAAAAGGAGGTATTTTTGTGTAGGATTGGACACAGATGCTTGTGACGAAAATTTTACCGAAAAAACCATTGAGGAATTAGATCAGTGGTTAAAAAGGCATGGAATAAGCACACAGTATAATCTGGATTAGCCCATAAAAGTAAAAATTGCCTATGACCAGGTTTATGGTTTTATCCGTAATAAAGACTAGAAAAGATTATGCTGCTGCTATGGTATAGGTAGACAGAGGTTTGATAAAACAGTCTCGAAGCTGGAAATGTTCAAGTAGCCCTTATGCTGATAAAGCAATACTAACCTAAGTGCTTCTGGCTTTATAATTATCTCTAAAGCAAATTTTTTCCGGTAATTTTGCACCCTCAAATGGCCATCAAAGTAAAAATAGTCAATGACCCGGTTTATGGTTTCATCCGTTTCCCGGAGGCTGAAGTGATGCGGGTGATAGACCACCGGTGGTTTCAGCGGCTGCGCCACATCAAGCAGATGGGCCTTGCCCACCTGGTATATCCCGGCGCTGTGCATACCCGTCTGGCGCATTCGCTGGGGGCGTGCCACCTCATGGGCAAGGCGCTCGATGAACTGAAAGCCAAAGATATTGTACCTGATAAAGAAGAAATCCTTGCGGCACGCATGGCCATACTGCTGCACGATATGGGCCATGGGCCTTTCTCCCATTCGCTCGAGTGTTTGCTTGCTGGCAATATATCGCATGAAGCTCTGTCCGGAATGATGATGCACCGCATGAATAAAGAGTTTGGCGGGATGTTGGATAAGGCATTGGAAATTTTTGATTATTCGCATACGGGTAGCTCCCCTTCAGCGGTCGGGGGTATCCGTTATCTCCATCAGCTCGTTTCCAGCCAGCTGGATGTTGACCGTATGGATTACCTTAACCGCGATAGCTTCTATACCGGCGTATCCGAAGGGGTAATAGGCTACGACCGTATATTGCAGATGCTCACAGTAAGGGATAATGAACTCGTTGTGGAGGAAAAAGGTGTGCATTCTGTTGAGAAATTCATAATTGCCCGCAGGCTAATGTACTGGCAGGTTTACCTGCACAAAACCGTATTGGGAGCAGAATCATTACTGATCAATATTTTTAAGCGGGCCAAAGAACTCGTAAACCAGGGGCAGCAGCTTTTCGCATCGCCGGCGCTTAACTATTTCCTCAACCGTAACCTCACAGAAAACGATTTCCGCAATGACCCCACCCACCTCGACAATTTTTGCCTGCTCGATGATAATGATGTAATGGTATCAATAAAAGTCTGGCAAAATCATGAAGACAAGGTACTATCCACATTGTGCCGCATGCTGGTGTTGCGGAAACTATACAAGGTGCAACTAAGTTCTGAAAACCTGGAAGGCCTGCTGGAGGAGAAACGGATAGTTGCTAAAAAAATATTAAATCTTAATGATGAGGAGGTAGAATATTTTGCTTTTACCGGAATTACCTCCAATAATACCTACAGTAATGATGATGAACGCATTAAAATCGAAACAAAAAGTGGTAAAATAAAGAATATCACTGAAATTGATGATTCATTAGTTACACAGACACTTGCCAGAGCCGTACATAAAAACTACATTTGCTACATTCAATGATCAGCCTTCTGAAAAGACAACTATTAATTAATGTTCCTGGTAACAGGCAGGCTAAAGAAACCAATTTATAAATGCAGTTTACAGCACAGCAGATAGCTACATTGATACAGGGCAAACTGGAGGGAGATCCGGAAGCCAAAGTGAGCGATGTGGCCAGGATTGAAGAGGCCGTTGCCGGATCACTGTGTTTTCTGTCTAATCCCAAATACGAGGAGTATCTGTATAATTCAAAAGCATCGATTGTTATTGTAAACGACTCGCTCGAGCTTACAAAGCCTGTAGCGCCTACACTCATCAGGGTTAAGGATGCTTACAGTGGTTTTGCTTTCCTGCTCGAGAAGTACAACGAAATGGTATCGGGTGGCATAAAGACGGGCATAGAGCAGCCATCTTATGTTGCCAAAACTGCCAAACTAGGCAAAAATGTATACATAGGCGCATTCTCCTACATCGGTGAAAATGTAGTGCTTGGCGATGATGTAAAGATCAATCCGGGCTGCTATATTGGCAATAATGTAACGATTGGCAATGGGGGAATAATGTTTTCCGGCGTTAAGATTTACGACGATTGCCGGTTAGGCTGTAATGTGGTAATACACTCTGGCTCTGTGGTTGGTGGTGATGGTTTTGGTTTCGCACCGCTCGAAGACGGATCCTATAGAAAGATTCCCCAGATGGGTAATGTAATCATTGAAGACGATGTGGAGATAGGTTCAAATACCACTATCGATCGCGCCACTATGGGGTCTACCATTATCCGCAAGGGTGTGAAGCTCGACAATCTGATCATGATTGCCCACAATGTAGAGATAGGAGAGCACACTGTAATAGCCGCTCAGACAGGCGTGAGTGGCAGTACCAAAATAGGTAAGAATTGTGTCATTGGCGGGCAGGTAGGCATTGTAGGCCACATTCAGCTGGCCGATGGTACTAAAATAAACGCCCAGAGCGGTCTGTCTAAATCCATTCCTGTACCCAATACTACGGTCAACGGTACCCCTGCATTTGAATATAAAAGCTCGCTTAAAAGCCAGGCCATTTTCCGCAACCTGCCCGATATGCAGCACCGTATTCAGAAGCTCGAAGAAATGGTACAGGAACTAAGCGCATTACTAAGTACTCAAAACCTTGAATATAAAAAGTGAGTGACAATATTTCAATCAAAACTGAAAAATCTAAAACCGATCCTTTGCTTTCTAACAGCTACAGTCCCAATCAGCAGACTTTAAAAGGGCCGGTAACCCTGCATGGTGTAGGATTGCATACCGGCGAAAAAGTAACCATGACCATTAAGCCCGCCAATCCGGGTTATGGCATCAGGTTTATGAGGGTAGATCTTCCCGAAAGGCCCATTGTAAAGGCCGATGTGGATTTTGTGGTCGATACCTCCCGGGGTACTACTATTGAATACAATGGCGCCCGTGTCAGCACGGTGGAGCATACACTTGCCGCAATGGTAGGTCTGGGGGTTGATAACGCGCTCATAGAGCTCGATGGCCCTGAAGTACCAATTATGGATGGCAGCGCCAGGATGTTTATGGAGGCTATCGACAGTGTGGGTGTTCTGGAGCAGGAAGCCAGGCGTATCGTTTACTCTATCGATACCAATATACATTACTACGATCCGGTGAAGAATGTGGATATGCTGGCCGTACCATCGGCCGAGTACCAGGTAACAACGCTTATAGATTTCAACTCTCCGGTGCTGGGTACGCAACACGCTACCATGAAGCATCTTTCCGAATTCCGTAAAGAGATAGGCCCCTGCCGCACTTTCTGTTTCCTGCACGAACTCGAATACCTGCTCGATAATAACCTTATCAAGGGCGGCGACCTCAGCAATGCCATTGTGGTGGTCGATAAAGTGGTGAGCCAGGAAGAACTGAACCGGCTTGCCCTCATCTTCAACAAGCAGAAAATAGAAGTTAAGCAGGAAGGCATCCTCAACAATATACAGCTTCACTTCACCAACGAACCATCGCGTCACAAGCTGCTCGATGTGGTGGGCGATCTGGCGCTGGTAGGCAATTCTATAAAGGCGCATATCATAGCCAGCAGGCCGGGTCATGCCACCAATGTGGAGTTTGCTAAGAAGATCAAGCAGTATATCAAAAAGAACAAACACCTTTCCGATATACCTCATTACGATCCAAGCCAGGAAGCTATTTACGACATTACACACATCTCTAAGGCGTTGCCGCATAAGTTCCCGTTCCTGTTTGTCGATAAGATTATTGAGCTAAGCGATAACCATGTGGTGGGCATTAAGAATGTTACTTTTAATGAGCATTTTTTCCAGGGGCACTTCCCCGGCAACCCGGTTATGCCCGGTGTGCTGCAGATAGAAGCCCTTGCACAGACAGGTGGCATTCTGGCCCTCAACAATATCAAGGACCCCGAAAACTACGATACCTACTTCCTGAAGATTGACAAGGTGCGCTTCAAGCAACTGGTGCGCCCCGGCGATACACTGATACTGAAACTCGAATTGCTGAACCCTATCCGCCGCGGTATATGCGAAATGAAGGGCACTGCATATGTTGGTAATAAACTGGCTACCGAAGCGGAACTGGTGGCTCAAATCGTGAGAAAAGACAATAAATGATCCATCCACTGACGTACGTTCACCCTGACGCTAAAATAGGGCCTAATGTAAAAATTGATCCGTTTACTACTATCCACAAAAATGTGGAGATAGGGGAAGGAACCTGGATAGGATCTAACGTAACCGTAATGGAAGGCGCGCGCATTGGCAAGAACTGCCGCATATTCCCAAGCAGCGTTATATCCGCCATTCCGCAGGACCTCAAGTTTAAGGGCGAGGACACCCTCTGCATTATTGGCGATAACACCACCATACGTGAGTGCGTTACCATCAACCGGGGCACTGTCGACCGCAACCAGACCAAAATAGGCAACAACTGCCTCATAATGGCCTATACCCACATAGCGCACGACTGCGAGGTGGGCAACTACTGCATATTCTCCAACAATACCACCCTTGCCGGCCACATTGTGGTGGGCGATTGTGTGGTGCTGGCAGGCCTCACCGCCGTGCAGCAGTTTGTGCGCATAGGCAGCTATGCCTTTGTAACCGGCGGAAGCCTGGTGCGCAAAGACATACCGCCATACGTTAAGGCCGCCCGCGAGCCACTTAGCTATGTAGGCGTCAACTCAGTAGGCCTCAAGCGCCGTGGCTACAGCATCGACAAGATCAACCACATACTCGATATATACCGTATACTCTTTGTGCGGGGCTACAACGTATCAAAAGCCCTCAGCATCATAGAAACCGAAATACCCGTCTCCGACGAGCGCGATGAGATCATCTCCTTCGTCCGCGAAACCGGCCGTGGCATTATGAAGGGCTACATAAGCCGGCATAATGAGGATATGGCGTAGGTTTGTTGGAATTGGGGGTTTGAGCTGAAAACTGTGATGATGTTGATGGCCTATATAGTGCAGATTCCCCCTTGTGGCGAGGGTTTTGTGGGGCAGTGAAGTGGGGAGATGTAAACTCTATATTTCAACAATTGTTTTCAGACCATTTATACAAATCATTCAGAGAGCATCCAATAACAGAACAGCCTGATTTTAAATGTGGGGCGGGTATTTCTTTTTCACTTCCCCATACAGGAATAGGGCGTAATGCTCCCTTTTTAGTCCATTGGAAATGGCTACCCTTAATTCTTATTGATACGAAACCATTTAAAGCAAGAAATGCCTCCCGGCACTTAAGCGGTAATGGTCTGAAATTGCCCATATTACGCAGCCTGCAGGGCGAGGTGTTCTATAATATTATTTTCAGCATTAAAATCCTGCAATCTGCCATTGATCTCAATTGGCGATATAAAAAATTCACTACCGGGTATAGTCCTGCTCCATCCATATTTGCCCAATTCTTCTGATATGGCATCCAGATCCATGCAAAGAAGATTTGCAAAATAATATTCAAGGCTTGCTCTCATCATTTCATTCGCATTTTCTGGATTTTCACCGTAGGAGGACATGTCCAGAGAGGGAATATATAAAAGATGTTGTTTGGTATCTTTATCAATGAAGGAAACCGCATTCAGCAATATAGAAGCATTGTTATTATTCAGGTTGAACCTGATTTTATCACCTCTGTTAGTAATTCCCGAAAAGCTGTATGTTGAAAAAGCCATGATGTAAATTTACAACAAAAAATAGAAAAACTATTATACATATCGAATTGCATAATTCGCATAGTAGATAACAGGCCCCTAACTGGGAAATTGTAATCCGGAAATAGGCTGCTAAACACAGTAGGGTATACTAATCAATTCAATCTCTAACTAAAGAATTCTGATAGCTCCAACGGAGCGAAATATAATAGCCGGGGGTAAAGCCCCCGGTGTCATATTCCCTCAACCCTAAGCGCTGGCCGAGTGTCGCCTTGGCGCAAGGGGCGGAATATTTATTGAAACTAATAGGCTAATCAAAGCAATGCCATATGTCAGAATCTTAGCAAGTCGGTAATCCACTTTGATAAATTGAAATTTTTGTTCCTGGGATTTTTCTCCTTTTTAGCTTCAGTGGAGATAATGTCTTTGGAGAATTAGTTTATATAAAGACTTCGGAACAA
>CAIVEH010000258.1 GCA_903904855.1 uncultured Bacteroidota bacterium
ATTAGTGATGTTGATTAAATAAAGTACACCATATTGCGAAGTTATTTTTCTTTTTTACGAGGCGTAAAATCTGCGAATAGTATACTATTTAAAGTCTTTTACAACGAAGTAAAAAGGAAAAAGAACAAGTAGATGGTGTACTTTATTTAATCAACATCATTTAGTACATTTAAATTAAATTTTATAATTTTGAAAAAAAGTATTTCTATGCGACTTCTTCTGCTCATTTCATTTGCGCTGCTATCCATATCAACTTCGGCACAAATATCCAATGCCCCCGCCAAAATGGTGAATATCATTGGCCCCTACAAGCTGGGCTCTTTATTTACGGAGTTGAAAGATTTGCCTGGGTTTAAGTACGATACAGGGAGAAGCAATCCTGGAAAAGGAATTCAGGTGGGTAAGATCATCGATAAGAATGTATATGACCAGCCCACTATTCAGCGCCTTACATTCCACAAAAACAAGTTGGTGCGCATTTCAATTATTATCGGAGATGTACAATTTACCGAAGAGCAAACAAAAGCGCTTGTAGCTAAGCAATGGGGCGATCCTGGGGCGAAACAACTGATTGGTGACAATCTGATTTATTTATGGACCGGCTCAATAGGCACCCTAATGATATTACCTGCCGATGGTGGACGGCAAATGGTATCCCTGAGTGATAATGATAAGTCCCACTTTGTGGAATGATAATCGCTATGCCAGAAAAACAATTACCACTTTTTCTGAGTAAGTGCTTATAGGTATTCTGGTATATTTTCCTCATGATTTCAGATACCGCAGCGCCACACATCCCGATTTAAAAACCTTTGACTCAGCAAGTTTTATTTGTAATTGCTCAGGCAGGCTGGCATCTCCTAACAACCTTACATCGCCTCCAGCAATTATTGGATAAATCACAAAATAAAATTCATCAACCAAACCTAACTCTATCAAATGTGAAGGAAGGGATACACCTCAGTAATACTCAATTTTCCGCTCAGTGATGATTACAGGTTTCTCGTTTTCATAAGTGGTTTCCTTTAGCCAGTTGCCATCTTTATCAGGGTTTTCATAGGTATAGTTGAGTTTATGATCCAGTGATCCATCCGCTTTGTAGTAGTCCAGTTCGCTTTCCTCACCACTGGCATTATAGGCATAGGTTATCCTGAACTCCAGGTTTCCATTATGGTCATAATAATGTTCCTCCAGAATCTTGCCGCTGCCATCCACTTTATTCACCGCCCTGAAATCAAGACTGTCATCTTCATAATAACTGGCAAACTCAACCTGGTGGCCTTCACTGTTGTACTTAAATTTATGCTTGTTTACAAGGTTGCCATCCAGGTCATAATCATCCTGTTCCACCTGATTGCCCTGAGCATCATAAGTATAAGTGCTTTTTGTGCCATGCTCATTATCGCGTACTGTTTCAGTACTGGTAATTCGTTTACCGGTAAGGTCGAAGTTATAGCTGATTTTGCTGTCAATAATACTGTCTGTCGTATAGGATACGGACTCAGTTTCATTTCCGCTTTCGTCATACCTGAATAATAAAGTAAAATCGAGTGTCTTTTTCTGAATACCCTTTTTTACCTGCACCTTGTATTCTGTTTCCAGTATCGTTTTCACTTTACCCTTCCAGTCGTTTTTGGGTGTTTCTTTTTGTCCTCTGGCTGAGAAAGAAAGTGAAATAAACAGGATAGCTATCATCATTAATCTCATAATCAAGAATTTTTATCCGGGAAAATTTTTCATAAATAACCACGTGCTAATTATAGAACATTTAATACAACAGCCAAAACAACTAACGCAACGATTTCCAGTATACCTATGATCATACCAGTCCTGGCAAGTCTCCTTCTTTTACCCTGAACAATACCGGCTATACCAAAAATAACTCCCAGCAGTGAAAAGATACCAATAGGTATCAAACCCAACACATCGAAAATAATGGACCAGGTAGCATAGTCGGAATCTCCATGATAACTATGGTAATGGTGATGATAATGATGGTAATGGGTGGCATAATGATGGTGGCCGTGGGGCGAATGATAGGAATGATGTGAATGACCACCATGATGTCCGCCACCATGATGCCCGCTGCTGTGATGCCCACCGCCATGGTGACCGCCATGCCCACCGGGTGCATCATCTTCATCTGCAGCATTAGTTACTGCAAGGCTCTGACCATCACCGGCTGGAACCGGATTAGCCGTTGCATGTCTGGCCCTGGGAGGCAGTGCAGCATAGGTGTGCACACTTGCAGCTAATGCAATAATTATTACCGTCAACCACACTAAAGAGTTTTTCAACATTATGCCAGAATTAATCATGCCAGAATTCCAATAATGCAATTATAATAAAAAGCAAATAAAAAAAGTAATATAGCTACCGATATTGAGTGTTTTATCATTAACACCACTGGAATACTATAGAATATTGGCACTAAATTTTATGAAGAAATATATAACCATAACAGTATGAAATATAAACAAATCCTGATCATTATTTTGCTGTTCTTATGGTTCAATGCCTGCAAACGCCAATGCAGCACGTTATACCTCAAAAATGCTCTGTTGACAACCTATGATTCGTTAACTGACTCCGGCCTATATTGAAAAATGTGCAAAAGGAACCAATTTTTCGAAAGAAACCGACACCATAACTTTAGCGCTTTATATGGCCCGCGGAGGCCCTTTGCCAGCGGCAGGGATCATGTATGATTTCTCAAATGTCAGCTATGAATACCAGGTTACTATTTTGCCATCAGGCAAAGTGTATAAAATAACCAATATCAATTATGGTGATGAATAAGCCAACGACGACTTTGGAGGCAGCAGTTGGACTAGTAGTTCCTAAGGATACTCGATAAATGGAACTGCATATTTCACAGGAGAAATGAACCACAGCAATAACAATTATAGCTATGTGCCGCTACAGATTCAGTGATGTGTATGTACGGAATCATTCATTGCCATGGTAAATAAAGTATCTTTACTAAATGAAAACATCTCTACTCCAAAGTTTATCTTCTTCTTTCTTTTCAATGCTTTTTCTTGTCCTTGCAATAAGAAATTTCAAAAAAGACCCCTCCGATAATATTTCTTTATTCTCCATCATTTTTTTTACCGCCCTTATTAGCTGTGTATTTACAAGCGCGATTATCAGGTACCAAATTAACAGAAAGAAAACTTCATTTAATTAATTGCCATTTTTTGCTTTACAAAGAGATCATAAGTTGTAAAAAAACAGTAACTCAATTTGTATTACCTGATTATTCTAAACTGATTCTTCATCCAGGCTTTTTTTATTGAGAGTGGTTGCATAAAATAATTATCCAGATATTTGCATACATTCTATTTTTCATTTTTCATACTCAAAAAAATCCTTTAGCTTTATCCTCCCAAAAAACACGTAGCATAATCCGTAATAATTATATCACTGCAAACGATTTGTCATGTCAACAAGGAAAAGAATAGCCAGCAAAGTGCCACTTTATAAGCTTCCCAAAAAACAGGAGGAGCAGGAAGAGATGGATCTCAAAAAAGTAAGGGCTGCCATGCTTAAAGAGCTGGATGAAAACAGGAAGAAACTAAACGAATGGTACGATACTGAAATGGATAAAAACCTAAAGAAAGCATAAACTGAAAATTCATTTTTCACCTCTTTTATAGTGCATGAAACAGATAATCCTACCACTTATTGCTGCCATAGCAATATCCTTTAATCTTCATGCGCAGAACTATGTTTGGGCAAAATATTTTGGCGAGGCTGTTGCTAATTCAATTGCATTAGACGCTGCCAATAACATTTATTCCTGTGGCTCTTTTTCTAATTCTGTTGATTTCAACCCATTGGGAAGTCATTTTTTGAAATCGTCGTTGGGCCTGGGCGATGCTTTTGTCATTAAAACAGATAATGCCGGCAATTTTAAATGGGTAAAAACAATGGGAGCCACCGGCGGTATTGCCGATGCAACTGGCTTGACTGTTGATAAACAAGGTAACAGTATCATAATCGGCTACTTCAGTGATTCAGTAGATTTTGATCCCGGACCGGCTACTTATTTCCTGCACTCAAAAGGTGGCATCAGCGATATTTTTATGGTAAAGCTGGATTCAAACGGCAATTTTATTTGGGCGAAAAGTTACGGATCACCAGGCAACGACTGGGCCTCCAGCGCGGTTACTGATAAAAATAACAATATTTACGTGGCAGGTTATTTTGCCGATACTGTAGATTTCAATCCGGGAGGGAGTGGTGGCCAGGTTATCTCAAAAGCCGGTGGCGACATATACGTACTGAAACTGGATCCTGCAGGCAATTTCAAATGGGTGGCGGCTGCCGGAGGCATATCAGAAGACAGGGCTTATAGTATAGCGCTTGATAAAAACGGAAACGTTTTTACTACTGGTTATTTTGGCGACACAGTAGACTTCGACCCAGGGCCTGGTGTGTATTCTTTGGGGAGCCCGGGAATGCAATGCTATGTGCAAAAATTAGATAGTAATGGCAATTTTGTCTGGGCGAGAGCAATGGGAAGTTTGCAAACGGAAGGGCAGGCTATTGATATAGATAATTCGGGCAATTGCCTTGTTACAGGGTACTATATGGGTAGAGGTGATTTTGACCCTGGTCCTGATTCACTGATTTTCAACAGCAGGGGTATTTTCACACTTAAATTAAACAATAATGGTGATCTTATCTGGGGAACTAATATTATAGCACCAGACAATATCAATGCGCTTGGAATCACGCACGATAAGCATAACAACATTTACCGCACCGGCATGTTCAATGATAATGTAGTTGACTTTGATCCAAGCCCCACTGGTTATTTTCAATTGCTTTATAATGATGATGGCAACGGATTTGATGATCTGTTTATTGACAAAGTTGACTCGAACGGCAAGTTCAAATGGGCGGTTTCGCTGGGCGGTTATGAGGAAGACATGGGTAAAGCCATAGTTGTTGATACAAACCAGAGCATATATTTTTGCGGCCTGTTTTCAGGCGAAGCTGACCTTGATCCGGGTTTAGCAGATTCTCATACTTATGGCTTTGGCCCGGGCCAGAATGCACTGATTGAAAAACTAGATTCAAGTTGTCCTGCGGTTACCATTGCACTCTCCGGCAATGAATTGTCCGTATCTTCTTTATGGTACAGATCTCCGATAGATAGCTATATGTTTTACTGGGTCAACTGCACCACCGGTGATACTGTTTCATCTGGCTCAACCAATACTTTCTTTCATCCTACGGCCAATGGCAGTTATGCCTTGATTCTGAGACATGGGTATTGTACAGGTAGGTCAGCCTGCCTTACTGTGACCGGTGTGGATGTAAAAAGTATTGCTTTACCTCCGGCAATAGTAAGTATATATCCTGTGCCTGCTGAAGATGTAGTACATATTGAATGGGATAAAAAAGTTTCAATAGCCTCACTCATTGTATATAATACTACCGGAAAACACTATAGTTTACCATACAGGTTTTCAGGTAACAAAATGGATATTGATTGCAGCCAGCTCACTTCCGGCAACTACATAATCAGCATGATTGAGGAGAATGGAAACAGCATTACAAAACAGGTATTGATTGAGCGTAACTGATTCAATTTTATGCAGGCAATAATTTCAAATGCTCCATAAACCAGTATTATGCTGCCGTATTCACGGCAACTGAAGCCATTGTCAAAATGACTCTATCAATCCTGTCCATAGCCTAGCTTCTTCAATGCATCTACTATTTCTTTCTGGCTCTTATACTTAGCTTTTGATGGTTTACCACCCAACGCGCCCTCAAACCCGCCAGCTACCTTACCTGAAACATCATCCAGCCGTTTCAGCCTGCCAGGTGCAAATTTCACAAAGTTGTCGTACACCCTGTTGAAGTACAATGTTCCAGTTGCCTGGTTGTCGCGCTGGCTGCTGGTGGCTATAATCACCAGTTCTTTGGTCTGGTCACTGTCGGCATTGGCAAAAAAAGCTGCTGCAATAGTTACCGGATGACCTTCATTTACAAAAGTATCAATCAGCACACGTTTATAGGTATCCTTACCATTTGGCACATACATAAATGCAAGCGTCCGGTAATGGTCGCTGGGCAGGCTGCCATCTTCCTGTATATAGTACTTCTGTGTATAGAAAGCCACCACAGATGGTTCATGTGTCCATTCGCTGGTTTCCATCACTTTTGCGGTCATTTCCTGCGGAAATTCGGTATACATGGGCCTTACCCTTACAGCAAATTGCACTGCCGGCTCGCCCGGTATTCGCTTCACTGTCTGCCCCCATGCTTTTACAGTGGCTACAACACTTTCCGGACTTCCAAAAAACTCATCGGTATTGTTCTCCAGACATTTCTTGATGCGCATATCCCAGAGGTACTGTTTTTCTTTATTTTCTGTACCCTCGGGGTTTACTTCGTGGTCATACAGTTCCTGGGTAGCCCAGTATTTTTTTTGCTGGTCTTCAGTAATTTTATCTATCTCATCCGAATAATTGGCGGCGCTGTAATCTCTCGATGACAGCAGAGCTTGTAGTTTGTTGGCGTAGGTAAGTGCAATATCATAATGGTCCTGCTCGTGAATGAGCACATAATTGGAGTGCTCTTTCTTGGTCGACTCTCTTGCAAATGATCTTGTCTGGAAAGCACATTTCACCCGGAACCTGAAGGTAACCCTGCCATTGGCCTCTGTTTTTCCGCTATCGGCATAAAAATAGATAGCAGGGCATACATAAGCCTTAGCCTGGAGATTTTGCTGTGCCAGTTTATCTGCAAAATCCTTTTCTTCTTTTTCCTGAAAGTCGTTCCAGTTAAGTGTGCGGTAATTCAGTATTTTACCTTCAGGAGCTATAAATCCAAAATCGCTCTGGGCATACAGATGGGAGCACACCAGCAACCCAAGGGCAAACAATAGGGGGCGCATACAGGGGTAAATTTAAGACAAATGTAGTGGCAATTTATGTAATAGAAAAAAACTCTCTTATTAGGCTGTTTTTAAAAATTTCAACAGGTTAATTTTCAATGTTATATACATTTTTGATCAGAATTTTCAGGATTAGAGGATTTTCAGGATTAACCAGCAAGCCCTAATTGGCAGGGATTTTCAAATAGGTGCAGGTGCGTTGGCAAGCTCTCTGAGCCGGGCTAATTGAACAGTTTGTTATTTCAATAAATTGTGGGGTTGTATGGTTGATAATCATAGCGTTAAATTTAAAAAACTGAACATAAACTGAACAAAAACTGAACAAAATGTTTACACCGGGTCAGAAGATTAATAATGGAGTAAGCAGAATTAATTTGAAGCGCTGCCGGCCCAAAACATATTCCCATACTTGTTATACCAAAATAATTGATCAAAATCATCGGGAATGTTTGTGTGCCTGGCACCTGAGGAGGCAAAAAGCCCATCGACATACGCAGAATGGAATAACAATTGTTTCATAGTTTAATAAGCTCTAATATCCTAATAATTTGGAACAAAGGTAATATAGGAAGTTGATAATTCCTAATTTTAAGGAATATTTATTTTTTGATCAGAATTTGCTGAATTAATGCTCCTTCGCTAATAGCCTTCGTTAAAACTACGGCTCTTGATAAAAAAAGCTGTGGCGCACGAAGAAGAATTTTCGGAATAGCAAAGTAATAGTTGCTGAGTATAGGCATGCGCCAGTTGCAAACTGGCGAGATTGCCTAGACTCGAGTTGGCTTAACACAAACCGGCGCTGCAAACTGGCGCCAGACTGAATATGGGATGATTTGATTGGGATTTATAATATTGAGCAAAAACTTCAGTTATAATATCTCACTTCTTAAAAGGAAAAGAAATGACACTAATAAGATTGTCCGATTCAGGGTATTGATCAACATGATCTACTCCAAGTTTCGCGGGGGCAGTGCCGGGCTTATAATAAAATGTTCCGAAAATAATATCCCAAATGGCCAACGTATTACCGAAATTCTTAGCCTCGTTTATATTGGCACTGTGGTGGCAACGGTGGGTTTCTGTACCTATAAAGATGTAATTGAGATAGCCTGCCCTTATGTCCACATTGAAATGTGAAACCAAACTTTGCAAATCAATCAGGAGCGTTGCTGCCAATGCCGCTTCGGGTGAAACGCCTAAAAATATAAGTGGAACTTGAATTATAGTGGTAGTGAGAAAAGCGTTTATGGGATTAAATACTGCGTGCATTACTACATACACTTTATCGGGCAAGTGGTGTGCTAAATGAACCCTCCAAAAAAACTTGCCAATTTTTCCTTTTCCTGCATGGCTTAGCCTATGATACCAATATTGAAAAAACTCAAAAA
This sequence comes from uncultured Bacteroidota bacterium, assembly GCA_903904855.1. Lineage (GTDB taxonomy): Bacteria > Bacteroidota > Bacteroidia > Chitinophagales > Chitinophagaceae > Nemorincola. Next base: position 8,305 of record CAIVEH010000258.1, read on the forward strand.
CTATTAAATATCCTATTGTGCTTATAAGAAATGGCGCATTCTGGAATATTCCCTTGTGGGTTTCACTATAGTAAATAGCAAATATGCCGAAAGCCGACTTAGTAACCCCTATGACAGGGGCATCAATGGCAATATATTTCAAGTCTCTTACAAAGCTCCTTCCCGTCATGCTCCATTCAGGATTTAACGGAAATAATCGTTCAAAAAATATAAGAGTAAATACTAAGAAAACCGTCGTTACCCCATATACCACCTTATAATCTTCACTGAAACTGACAGATAAATATATAATAGCCAGAACAGTTACCAACAAGACTGGATATAGTCCATATTTTATTAATGATCTGATACCTCTCTTCATTGTTTTATTTTTTTCGTTTTGTATGAAATTTTTATCTGTTTATTTTGTGAAGCAGGGCTGAATTGAAACTCTAATTTTGAGAAAGTGGGCATACCCGTAAAAAATCCGAGTTTCCAGTTATTTGAATAACCTAGCTGCTCAAATGGCAGTCCGAATGAATGGTCTATCCTACCGTTACTATTCTCATCGTGAAGAAGGATAGCGGCGTAATTGCCAAATGCAATACCTGGCAACAGGATGCTCGCCATTTTTCGCTCTATATTACAACTTACTGTCATGAATGGTTTATCGGGGATTTTATCCGATTTTCTAAATAAAAAAAGCACAGCTTTTCCCTGGTCATTACTGAAGTTGCTTGTTGCAAATCTTAAAGTGCCTGTGTCTGATCGCTGACCTTTAACCCCATAGCTGAATAAACAGATAATTGCTACAATCAAATATTTTTTCATTTGCACAATATGTAAGTTAATGAACACTTTGTATTTTTATGCAAAACTATTCCAGTGTGGAAATACGGACAAATACAATTGGAGTTGTTTGTCCTTTACTGAACAATAATTACTAAAAGTTCATTAAAATGAAAAAGGCGCAAGGCAGCGAAAAAGTAATTGACAGGAGGATACAAAAAACAAAACGGCTGTTATCGGAAGCATTGATTTCACTGATATTGCAGAAGGGGTATGAAGCTGTAACAATTCAGGATATAATAGACAAAGCAAATATAGGCCGTTCCACCTTTTATACTCATTACGAAAATAAAGACCAGTTGTTGCTGGATGGACATAATAATCTGGGCGTTGTCTTTTTTGATGACAATGAGCCTTTGAATTTTCTGAATTATTTTACCCACGTAAGCGAAAATACGCAATTGGCTAAAGCTATGTTTGGGAAAAAGAGCGGCAGTATCTTCTTAAATCATCTGAAAAGCCATATCGCACAAAAAATCAAAGGAGCATATAAAAGCGGGTTTGCCAAAACAAAGCACGATAAAGTAATGCTTAAGTATATCTCTGATGCCGCAGCCTCCGCTATTATCAGCTTCACAGTATCATGGCTGGAGGATAATATGCCGTTTACAAATGCAGCGATCGCAGGTAAATGCGAGCAAATTGTTGAAAGTATGTTCGCCAAACGATAAATTGAAGTTAATGAATGTGCTTGAACAGATCATAATCATAAATGACAAAACTTTTGCAAAAGTTCACTAAAGTGACGAATTCTCCAACTGGTCTTATTTTCAGACCCACAACTCTCGTGAAGAGTAAGTATCTGTCAAGATCATACCACATATAAGGCAACTATTTTCATGATTGCTTTTCTGTGAATGTAGAGTGGATGGGAGAAATGTCGTACCAAATCTTCAAGGATTTGATTAAAATCTATCAGGTGGCTCAGAAGCTCAATTTATTGTTGAGTAACGACTTTTTTTCAATCTGTGTACCTGTCTTTATCACGAAAACCGTTGTTAGCGGTAAGTTGTTTTGTTGTTGACCTAATACTTTTTGACTTTGACTTTTTTACTACTTAATCTGATCAATATTTTCGCAAATTGATTACTTTTATTCAAAGTTTTTTGATGAAGAATATATTTAATGCTCAGGACAAAAATGAGCTTTTGGCTAGAATTGAACAGCTAACTCCCTCAAATCATGCTCTTTGGGGCAAGATGAATGTGAGCCAAATGCTCACACATTGTGTTGAGGGTCTTAAAATGCCTACCGGCGAGATAAAGCCACGGAGAGTTCCATTTCCTATAAACATTATAGGCAAGCTGTTGAAAAACAAAATACTGGGAGAAGGTGACCTTAGGAAAAATGCGCCAACGGCTCCCGAACTGACCATCAGCGATACCAAAGACTTTGAAAAGGAAAAAGTGAGATTAAAAACCGCAGTGCATGGACTATACGCAATGGGTGAAGCGGGCATAAAACAGGAGATTCATCCTTTTTTTGGCAAACTGACACAAAAGGAGTGGGGAATATTAAATTACAAGCATCTCGATCACCATCTGAGACAGTTCGGAGTGTAAATCGCGATTGGCGAGCAGGAATAGAGATCGAACAAGTGATAGTTGGGTTATAAACCCAATTCTATCGCTATTCAATCAAACGTTAAATGATAATAAAACAGACCTAATAAAATTAGTAATCGCATTTTTGCTTTTAGCGCTACTAATTATGAATTTTCAACTTTTGAGAACTTGATAATTAATCCATCAAAAACTCAATGATTTTAATTCACAATTCTGCCTAATAGCAATCCAACCCTCAAAGGTGCCACTACAGCTAAATAGTATTATCGAAGCAAGGACAACAATCTTAATAATGTATTTCCATCGGATGCTAATTGTGGCAACTATGCGCCTTACATTTAAAACGTATACACAAACTGCAAAGCCACAGTCCTGGGCGATTCAATTTTCAGGGGCCTGAGGAAATAGGTAATATTAAAGATGTTGTTGGCTACCAGCGATATTTTAGTCTTTGTATTTATTTTGCAACTTACCCTTGCATCAACAATACTGAAACCATGATTTGACTGCCAGTAACCGACTCCCTTGATAGGAGGTAAGCCGGGTGCAACTTTATTTATGGTGGCAGTAAGCGATTCAATAGTCTGGAAGGCATTATCAATGTTCTCCATTTTGCTGTAATACCTGTAACTGGCCCCTATCCCGAATTGGTGAATACGAACTTCCACATCGGCTTTCAGCATATTTTTAAACCTGTATTTCAATATATTTCCTGAGGTATCCATACTGCTGTTGCGGAAGCTGAGCGCCTGGCTTAAACCACCAGGCAGCGGTGTGGTATGGGCATAGACCAGGTTGGGAGTAAGCGATTCGGGATCCACATAGGTATACCCTGCCAGTACTGTGATGCCAAATTTTTTATTGCTTTCGGGAGTAGTGCATGCTACCGAAATATCGGCGCCTACAACCCGCGAATTGCCGGTATTGACAAACTTAAAACCTACCAGTGAAATATTAGGATCCCACACACCAAACAGGTATTCAATGGTGTTCTGATAATTCTGCCTGAAACCAGCAATATCCAGATAGCCCATGCAATCGCCTATCTTAAATCCCTGCTTGATACCTACTTCGTAATTCTGGCTGTTTTCGGGCCGCAAACCCGGATCAGGAAAAACACCAAACAAACCAGCCTTGGTGGCAATATACCGCTCAGTGATGGTAGGATACCGGAAGCCATCGCCATAAGATGCACGCAGCCATGTGCCTTGCAGCACTTTCAGGCTGGCCCCTGCACGGAATATAGGTTTGGAAACAGAAGCCAGGCTGTTTGTCCTGAAATACTCATACCGCACGCCACCTGATAAACTGAGTACATTCCAGAATTTTTTATCGGCCTGAATGTATTCAGCTACATTGGTTACCTTATTATCAGGTGTGCCGCTGCTGTCATACAATTGCGCCATAGATGAAGCCAGGCTTCCTACTACCCCACCGGTTAGCGTAAGATGCTTATCTTCCCATTTGCGCTGCACCTGGTACTCGCCGTAATACAGTGTACCTTTAGTAGACTGATTATTGGTCATCTCGTCGTTGGTATGAAATACACGGGTCACCAGGCTTTGGGTAATGCCATTGCCTGCATCGTACCTGATAAAAGGGTCGAGGTTAAAGAAGGTCTGGCGCTCCAGAAAAACAGCGCCGGGATAACTTCTGTATAAACCTAACGAATCGCTGAGCCAGGCCAGCGCCATATCGGTTTTGTTATACATACCGTTGCCATTTATACCATAACTCAGACCATGTACTTTCCTGTTTCTGTACCGGAAGCTGAAGTTGAGCCTGGCCCTTTCCCTAAGCATATCTTTATTGCTGAAAGTGGGTATAGAATCGGTAAGCAATAATGCCTTCCTCAGGTCAGCAGGAATATAGCCAATAGCAGGGGCAGGCCCTATATAGCCCTGATCCATATTGAAATTGGCGCCAATAACAAGGTCGAGGTTTTTATTGATTATCTGGGAATGAAGGAAGTTGAGGTTCATAAAGCCCGGCACTGCGCCATTATACCAATTCTGGGCCGGTTTGCCGGGCAGGCTGTAGCCACCTGCTGAATAGCTGATCACAGTCTTAGGCTTACTCCGGGGATAAGCAGAACGGATATTGATTACCCCATTCATTGCCGATGAGCCATAAAGCACCGAAGAAGAACCTTTAATTATTTCAATCTGCTCAATATTCTCTACGGGTATATAGCTCCATTCCGGCCTGCCGGCATCGCCGCTCAGCAGGGGTATACCATCAACAACGATTGCTACCCTGCTACCCACGCCAAAGGTGAAGCCGCTGCCACCGCGTATCTGCGGGTCATTGTCTATAATAGTGAGGCCCGGCACCTGCTCCAGTGCGGTTTCAATACTGGTAGTGTTTTTATTGTTGATCAGATTGGGTTTCAGTACATCCATCGATACGGTAAGATCTTCCAGGTTCTGACTAAACCTGCCAGATGATACCACCACGGTTTTAAGAACTTTGGATTCAGCCTTGAGGCGAATAGTATCCCGGATCACAATACCATCTGTAATATGTACAATTATGGTATCGGGATAATAACCTATGTAGCCATAAATAATCTGGTGGATTCCGGTATCCATGGTTAGTGTAAACAGGCCATCAGCATCGGTAATTGCCGCTTTTGAATGATTGCCTGCAACCCTGATTGTAGCTGTGGGCAGGGGTTCTTTTGTTTCGGCAGAAACAACAAGGCCACTAATACTACCGGTAATATGAGCACATACCTTATCTGAAAAAAATAAGCATCCTGCAAAAAGAATAGCCAGTGTTCTCCAATACATCCGGGAAAGATAATGAACTAAAATATTGTTTTCAAAACCAATAGTCAACATGAACAATTATCCGGAACCAGGATGAGAATTAATTTTACAATAAAAGAATAAACATTAACGCAATACCAGCTTACCCGTCTTACAGAAATCAGCATTCTTTAGCTGGTACACATAAATGCCAGGGGCTGCGCCGGGCAAAGTATAAGTAAATACCTCGTTGTTTCTGAGAGAAGTGGTATAAACAGTCCTGCCCGAAAGATCGAAAACGGAAAAAACAGATTGCTGGTCATTGCCGTTAATAAACTCAATATGGACTGTCTGGCCTGAAGAATAAACAGCAACTTCCTGTTCTTTTATAGTATTGTTTGGAACATTTGTGGTTGAATAGATAACCTGTAGGTCATCGAGCCATAGCTTGCTGCCTGTAACGGTAGTAGCCTGATTGGCTGACGAGGTAACATTGATCATTATATAAGCCGGGGCCGAAGCGCTTACATAGGTAAATGGAATACTGAATCTGGTCCATGTAGAAACAGACGATGTGGGTGTCAGAAACAATGCATCAGCTATTTTATTGGCTGTCGGGTTCGGGTGAGACGTAGTGGGTGTTTCAGGGTCATAATAATCTCCGGTATGAAGTATTGCCCTCAATTTACCCTGCTCCCCTGCCCCACCTGATGTATACTGATACCAGCCAACAATACTATCGGGCCTGCCGGTAAATGACATATGCCTGATATCGGTGGCAGTGCTGAAGTTGACTGTACCGATATATCCATCTGTCTTGGTAAGCGTTGGTGCGTCAACTACTCCTGTAGTGACAACACCATTAATTACGGTTGAAAACGGACCAGATATAGTTTCTACCCTCACCGAGTAAAGACCACTGTGGAACTTAGCAGCATCTTTAAAACAGGTTTCTGCTCCCAATGCAGCAATAGATGACCCAGACTGATTGGAGTACCAGTTTGTAGGTTCGGTATAAGTATCTCCAGCCGGAACAGTATTGCCCCACAGTTCAAAACCACCATTGGTAATGGTAGTTTGTGCGGTGCATATGCCAGTAATAGCAAATAAAAAAAGAGTAGCAATTAACTTCATTCCTATCAGTTTGAAAATGTTTTGAATAATCAATTTCATTAAACAGCTATCGTATGGGATAGCAATATTAGCGTAGCAATCGGGAGTTTAAAGATAGGCAATTATTGATCATATTGTATCTGATAGCAACAATTGCATAATAGTTGCTTATGGTTGTTCAACGAACATGCCAGATTTATATAACACGGAAAGTTTAAGGTTAATATGAAATTACTTAACCAATATCATAAAACACTATAAAAATTCAGACCAAATGACCATCTCCCTACCAACTACACGTAATATTTTGCCGCAAAGTCTACAATATTCTTAAAGAATATTTTGTCCAATACAGTTTCAATATCCATTGCATTGTCGGCATAAGCAAGCGGGTTAGGTGTTCCCAGGTAACCTGAAAGGAAGCCTTTAATATAAGACCGGAGATCATTGATCATACTAGCGGTCTGACATTTACTCATTGGGTTGATAATGCCATCAAAATCTGTGCCTAAAGAAAGGACATCCCAAACACTCTGTCCGTCATGCAGGTAACCAGCAGCCACCTCGGCTATATAGCGCATATTGTGCCATATCATTTCCGGCATTATATGGTCCGGATGTTCTCCTTTCACGCCATTTATGCGCTGATCAAATTCTATACCTATCAGGCCCCTGCTTTGCGTTATCTCCATTATATCTTCATCGAACAGATTGACATCGTGGTGATAAAAATTTGGCGCCATACCATCTGGTGAAGGGATGATATCTGCATTGCTTGTATAAATACCATTTTTAAGACTCGCTGCATAAACCGAACCATGAGAGAAAATCACGGGCACATCAGGGTAATTATTCCGCCTGAATTCATAATAGCTCTGACGCGATTTGATACACATATGCTTCACATCTACCAATATCCTCTTGCCAGGTTCCCGCAGCATTTCATTGATTACACACCAACCAGCGTTAGTGATATCTGAGTTCCAACCAAACGACTGATCAAGCAGCTTGAGATCGGTCAGTGGCTGAAGGCTTGCAGGGTGGCCCACGAGTCCATTATAAAAATGATGACCGACAGTAATGAAAAACGGCCTGCATTCCAGATTTTTCAGTTCTGCAACATTTGCCACTAACTGGTCGCATACCTTCCACGGTATCAATTGAACCAATTCCTTATTTTTTATCGCATTAATTGTGATATGCCTGCGGTAGTCATTTCCAAACTGAGGTAAGGGGTTGTATTTAGCAGCAGCCTCTTTCAGTCCGGCCTTTTCTTCAAAATTCCTGCCGTCCCACATATCGGCAGCAGTTAGCTGCACCTTGCTCCACAGGCAGTTACCGCCCTCAATACTCCACAATACTTTTATGCTACTATTGGCCGGGAGTGAGGCTTTGCCAGGTTTTATCAGTTCATAACCTTTCCCTTGCAGACCTGCATAATCAGCCTGGTTACAGGTGGCCAGGTTCACAGTTGTGAACTGACCTTTTACCATAAAATTTATCTGTTTTTCAAGTACTTCTTTGTAGGTAAATAAATTCATCTGGACAATCTTGATGTTGGTAATATTGAACTTGGATATTACCATACCCAGAAACTGCTCCAGGAGTTTCTTCATACCTAGGCGGCTCAGAATAGCCGACATTAATGATTTCCGCAGCTCAAAAAAACCATTCTCAACTGCAAACAGACTCACTACCATCACCGCCCCATTGTTGCCAGCTACTTGCGAAAAAGCCGACTCTGTATAACCAATAAAGCCTAGTTTATGCTCAATATCAACCAAATCGCCCGCCTCCCTGGCCAGGTGCCAAACACTGGTGTCATCGCATGGATTACCGGACATAACCGGTGGATTGGCTGTAATATCGGTTCTTTCAAAAGGCCTTAGGAAAGAGTGGCAATGGAGATCTGCATACATAAAGTTTGAGTTTTAATGTTTAATCAAATATACAAAGTAATATTTATAAAATGAAACTAAAATAATAAATAATTTTTCCCCAAAAAAGGATTTTCGTTTTGCTAATCCCCTCAGCAATACGGTTTTCATCTAACAAAATTATCGGCAAGGAAATTCTTGATTCATAAGGATAAATGGACGATTCCAGGCAGGAATACTGAAACTCATTTAGTGCTACGGTAATAAATTTGGCAACTCAATTCTTACAGAGAATGCTTTTATTATTGAAACTAAATACCGGTAGATATTTCAATTAACTTCAGAGAACATTGAAATTCATTCCGGATTTCAGGCCTAACATATTAAAGGTTTTCTTCGTTCTAGGGTGATGAATTATAATGTATCCACACCACCCGCGCCTTCGATGCCCCGATAACCTTGGTCAGCTCCCGCTCAGTTAGTGTTTTGATGTTCTTAACCGAACGGAAAGCTTTCAGCAAATCAGTAGCTGTCTTCTCCCCTATTCCCTCTATTTCTTCCAGTTCATTTTTGAAGGTTCCCTTGCTGCGTATCTGGCGGTGGAATGTGATTCCAAAGCGGTGCACTTCATCCCGTATGCGCCTCACCAGCAGGTGGGCTGCGCTGTCGTAGGGCAGTTGTATAGGTTCGCTGTCGCCAGGGAAGAAAATGGATTCTTCTTTTTTGGCCAGGCCCACAAGGGTCATTCGGCCATTGAGGCCCAGTTTTTCTATGCTCTCCATGGCAGCGCCCAGCTGGCCTTTGCCGCCATCTATTATTACCAGTTGTGGTAGTGACGCCTTTTCTTCCATCAGCCGTTTGTAGCGGCGGTATACCACTTCGGTCATAGAGGCAAAGTCGTTTATGCCCTCTACTGTTTTTACATGGTAATGGCGGTATTCCTTTTTGCTGGGCAGTCCGTTTTTAAAGCACACCATTGCCGAAACCGGGTATGCCCCCTGAAAATTGGAGTTATCGAAACACTCAATATGCAATGGGATATCAGATAATTGCAGCGCTTCCTGTAGCTCCTCAAGGGTGAGCATTATGTTTTCTTTAGTAGCCTCGCCCAGCAGCAGCGTTTCCTTGCGTCGCATATCCTGCATGAATATTTCTGCATTCTTAATACCCATGTCAAGCAGTAGTTTCTTATCGCCTGCTTTGGGTATAGTTACTTTTATCGTCCTATCAGTTACACAAACATCTATGGGCACAATTACCTCCCTAGCCAGGCTCTGGTATTTCTCCATCAGGTTGTCGAGAGCCAGCGAGAGTACATCGGTTTGCTCCTCTGCCTCCAATCGCTTAACGATTTGGAGCGTATTACTGTGTATCACACTACCACTGGTAATCATCATGTAGTTGACATAATAGTGGTTTTCATCTTCCAGAATGCAGGCCACATCTACATTCTCCAGCCGGGGGTTCACTACAGTACTTTTGGTCTGGTAGCTTTGCAGGGACTCTATTTTCTTCTTTATGATCTGCGCCTTTTCAAACTTCAGCTCTGCAGCAAAAGCATTCATATCGGTTTTAAGGTCTTTTACTACTTCGCCAATGTTTCCCTTCAGCACATAGCGTACCTGTTGCAGATTGGTTTTATAGTCTTCTTCGTTCTGGTGGCCTTCGCAGGGGCCTTTGCAGTTGCCCAGGTGGTATTCCAGGCACACCTTGAATTTGCCTTTACTGATATTGTAAGGGGTCAGGTTCAGGCTACAGGTGCGCAGGGGTATGTTCTGGCGTATCAGTTCCATCAATTCCTTTACCCGCATCAGGCCGGTAAAAGGGCCTATATACTCTGAGCCATCTCTTATCACCCTGCGAGTGAAGAATACTCTTGGAAATGGTTCTTTTTTGATAACAATAAACGGGTAAGATTTATCGTCCTTGAGTACAATATTGAATCGGGGCTGGTAATGCTTTATGAGTGAATTTTCGAGCAGGAAGGCATCATGCTCTGATCCGGTAACAGTAAAATCAATAGCATGAATCAGCGATACCAGTTTACGCGTCTTGAAGCTGTCGAGGTTTTTGTTGAAGTAGGAACTGACCCTTTTGCGCAGGTCCTTTGCTTTACCCACATAAATAATCTCCTGGCTTTTATCGTAATACTTGTAGCAGCCCGGCTCATGAGGTATGGAAGGTATTATTTTACTGAATTCCTCCTTGGTCATTTTTTATCAGGAATTGGTAATTGGGGGTTGTGAATTGGGCTATTATGAATCGAACTTTTACTCTAAAACTAATATTTTAAACTCAATAATTTAGCCCTATTACTTTAGACTAAATACTTACGACTTAAGACTATAAAAATCACCTCATAAACGACCATTCTATTACCGTCAATTTGCGACTGTCGAGTATTGGTTTATCATCTGTCTGTATCTGGATGGTTTGCATAGGGGCATAGTATAACTTCTCTGTTTTCTCTCCGCCAAAATATTTTTTAAAGGTTTCGACATAGATACCTTTTATTTTCATAGTCTGAGCATCGATAGTAATCAACAACTTGCGTGTAAACAGCTCATCATTATCTTCTTTGGCCTGGTAAAACAGGTTATGGGTTCCATCCTGTGGGTCATCGAAAGAATTGACATTGTACTGACCCTGGAATTTAGGGTCGCTGATATCGGTTTCGGCAAATGTCTTGAAAATAGGGGCCCAGCTTATGGTATCAGAATTGGTATAGCTGCTGTCAGTTTTTTTATTGATTGTAACCGTTTTAACGATGGCAAATGGCTCACCTGCCCATGTGTTCCATTGGTCCAGTTCATATTGCTTTATGGAAAAGTAGGTGCCGTTACCATCATCTTTGTTTGCAGCTACTTCTTTTTTCTTGCATGCACCAAAAAGGATGGCAAAAAGCGCCACTACCATTATCAATTGCCTGTTTGAATATTTTCTCACGGCGTTAAAATTAAGAAAGTTGAGCGGAATAGGTTTTAATAAATTTTACGGTTCGGATTCAGATCTTATATGAACATTTGATTTTTGAAGCATCAGCGGTAAATTTGTTGTAGTTCCATTTAATTATAGATTCAGATTTTGGTGCAATTCCATAATGATAAAACGAATATTTTCAGTTTCTGTAATGAGAAGCTACGGAAATTGAGGTTAGCATTGATCCGGATTAAATTTATAACTTGCCAGTTATGAATTCAGCAGAACTATATCTCATGAAAACGGATGATATCACCGATCTGCTGAGCCTGCTTAACTTCCCTTTGCCAGAAAGATGCGGGCGGAAGCAATGCGTTATTACAAACTGAATGACCGTAATAATTACATAGCCGCCCGATGGATTTTGTATGCATATTTCGCGGCCAGATCCATTGATTTTGAACTTGATGATCTTCATTTTACTGATAAAGGGAAGCCCTATATCCGGCAAAATATTGAATTCAATATTTCGCATACCAAGGGAATGGTTGGTGTGCTTTTCGGGAATGTAACTGTTGGTCTGGACATAGAAGAAATTAAGGCAATTGAGGATATTAATGAGTTCAGGAGTGTATTTACGGATGATGAAATACTGAAGATAAAGAAGGAAGGTACGTTCTCCTTTTTCGAACACTGGACCCTAAAAGAAGCTATCATGAAATGGTGTGGCGAGGGTATAACTAACCCCAATATGCTCAATGCAACAAAGAGAGTTGATAAAGATACTGCAATACTACATGACCAGCTGTTTCACGTTCAGTCTTTTATTGTTGATGATCATTTTTACCTAACCCTGGCGTATCTGAAATCGGCAGGTATAGGCGATATACCGGAGTACAATTATGGTGTCATTGAAGGCAATCAACTTTTGTTCAGGAAAACTCCCATAGATTTTTTATCATCCCCATCTGCACTTACCACTATCAACCCTACCAATGAGTAAGGTCAGTAAGCCCGGTTGCCAACCTAAGTAATTTTGCCTTAAATAAATTTCATAATATATGAAAACGAGGCATTTTTTTTCAATTGTATGCTCCTTTTTACTGATGGTGTCCTTTGCAGATGTAAATAATGCCATGGCCATTTCAAAAAAATTAAAAAAGGCCAATGCCAAAATTGCCAAACTGGAAACACATAATAAAAGCCTCAGGGACCAGCTTTCAGATTGCAGAGACACAGCTTCGATGCTTGTGGCTACCATTGCCAATCTGAATGGCAGGACTGAAATACTGACTCTACAGCTTAAAGATCAGAAAGCAACCAATGAACAGGTGCTGAACCACCTCAAAGACCTGTCTGTTATTTCGGGCACTCAGGCTGAAAGTATTAACAGGTTTCTGGAAACTATGGGTGCCAAGGATGCCTATATCAAAGACCTTCAATCGGCGATGGCGAGGAAGGATTCAATAACCATGGCCCTAGTGATGAACCTTAAGAGCGCTATTGGCAACCTGGATGATAAAGACATCAACATAAAGATAGACAAGGGGGTAGTATACATAGATATATCAGACAAGATGTTGTTTCAGACGGGTAAGTATGAAGTTACTGAACGAGCCAGGGAAGTGTTGGGCAAGGTAGCAAAAGTATTACTTGCTCATCCTGAAATTGATTTTATGGTGGAAGGGCATACCGATAATGTTTCCTACCGGGAAGGTGTATTGATGGATAACTGGGACCTGAGTGTGAAACGTTCGACATCTGTAATAAGAATTCTTCAGAACGATTATAATATACCACCGGAAAAAATGACGGCAGCCGGCAGGGGCGAATATGTACCCGTAGCTGATAATGCCACCAATGAAGGAAAGGCAGCCAACAGGCGTACACGGATTGTGATACTGCCTCAGCTTGACCAGTTCTTCAAGCTTCTTGAGAATAAGCCCAAATCATGAAACTGTTTGGTTTAATTTATGAAGGCCTGTGCAGGTTTGCACGGGCTTTTTAATTAGATAAAGGATGCAGTTTATAGTTGGCAATTGACAGTAGACAGTCTCCCCCCAAATTACTTACTAATGCCAACCCAGTTTCATTTACATCTTCACAAACTTCATTACCTTATTCCCACTTTCCCCTTTTAGTAGAATCAAATACATTCCGGAGGGTAATTCTTTTATATTCACTTTTGAAATTGCATTATACATCGGCCCTTGCAGTAATAACTGACCTACCTCATTGGTAATAATAAAAGAGCTGTAAGCGTTCATGTCCATGGTGATGGTCAGTTCATCTGTAGCTGGGTTAGGTAAGAGTTGTACTGAATGCTTATTGCTGATATTATTTACTTTCAAGACAGTATCACAAACAATATTCGTAACAGTATCCGTCATTACCACCGGGTTATCATCAAAAAATATTCCGGCATGATTCAGGATTGTGGTACCAATTGGCAGACCAGTAACTGTATTGATACCAAACGTCAGGAATCCATCGCACTGGTTATGGTGTGAGCTGTCTAATAAATTGATGGCAGGAAAATCGAATTTTACAATTGTTTTTCCGCCAATCTGAAACCGGGCTATATTCATAACTCCTGATGAGGCTACTATCCGGAGTGACTGTGGGATGATATGATCAGACAGCGTATCCATGACATAAATATCATGAGCTGTGTCATTACCTGTATTTTCGAAATTGATGGTATAAAACAATTCAGTTCCGGCAGCAATGCAACCTGCCGGGGCAACACTCATCTCGTTAGGATCATAAGATGATTTTACCGTATCAATCCTTACTGCACTATTATTATTCATATTTACATCGCCAGATACCGGATTAACCAAAAACGAGGTTTGAATTGTATCTCCGGGTAAAAGCCAGGCTCCTGGCACTCTGAATAACATCTGTACATTTTGCGGAGACTGCGATTCCGAAAAGACAGATTCCAGGTCCCAGGTGAGCACATTACCCACCACTGATGTAGGTGCGGGCCAGGAGCCGGCAAAACTATATTTCGGGCTGGTGTTCATTGTCAGCACAGGAGTTTCGGGGGTGCAATAAGTATTATTTACGAGGATATTACAAAATGCCTGGTGCCTGCCAAACAGCATAGACGGATAAACTCCCAGATCGAAATGGACGGAACCATTGCAGTCGATGCCAAAGTATTTCGGGGTATAAGTATTGACAGTGCTGCGAATGGTATCATAAATCACTCCGGATGCAGGTATTGTTATACCCATGCCTGAGGGAGGAGTTATGAGTTTGAAAGTATAAACGGTTCCGGCTGGGCCAAAGGCCTGGTAATACAATCCGCTGGTACAACCTATTTTATCAACCATGATTCCGTTGGAATCTACCTCAACAACAGACGGTAAAAAGGAATAATTATCTCCAGAATCGAAGATGGCATTATGGTTATTGTCGTTGAAGATTTTAATAGGCAATGTGCGGCAATAAAAATATTCATAGGAATAAGCAACAGAGTCTTTTCGTACGGTGCTGTCGAAAAGCACCTGCTTGATGTGGTAAGTGCCCGGGAATGTATAGCCATGAAGAATATGCACAGATTCAACACCCGGGGCGAACAAAGTATTGTCTGAAGTGCCATCGCCATACCAGGAATTTACATGATAATTGGTGGAGTATCCGCAGGCAGTCATATAATAATCGAGACCGCTGCAATAAACAGAAGGATCGTTAATAACCTCGTGTGTAAGAATACCGGGCGACACCTTAATACCGGTAAGATTGAGGGCGCAACCTAGCAGATGATAAGCAAAGGATGCATTGCCTCTTGAAACCCCGGTAACAGTGCCACCTGATGTTATAGTTGCAATAGTAGTATCCAGGCTTGTCCACGTGCCGCCGGGAGGATAGGCTATAGTACTGGCTGTAGCGCTGGTGCAAATGGAATCGGGGCCATAGGTGCTTGCTATAGGACTCACCGTAACCTGGTAAGTTGCGAAGCAACCTGTAGGAAGCGTATAAGTTATGAATACGCTACCGCAACCAATAGTGCAAACGCCATGCTGTAGCACACCACCGGGTGTTAGCGTCGTGAGTACTGAACCACCTGAAAAAATGCCTCCGGTTGTTGCATCGTGTAGCGTATCGGATGAATCGTAGGTGCAAAAAACTGATGAGCCGGTAATTGGTGCAGGAGCTACATAAGTTAATACCGTCTCTGTAGCAACTGTATATGCTATACCTAATGTATACGTAATAACTACAGAACCTGCGGATACGCCTGTAACAACGCCGGTTGTTGGATTTACAGTTGCGACCGAAGGATTTCCGGAACTCCAGACTCCACCCAGGGCTGTATCTGATAATGTTGCGCTGGCGCCTATGCATATACTGCCGGTACCAGATATCAGACCTATTGCAAAAGACGCAAAGGAAAATAGTAAGGCAACCAGCGTAAGGCAGATTTTACTCATAAGGATTTGTTTATGCAACATAAGTTGCTAATACCAAATATAAAAATAATCAAATAAACTGAAGAGTACTCTTTGTAAGGCGTAAATATATCCGATAATGTTAGTATGCCGTGAAAGAATATTTTTCCTGATGGCAATACTGTAAATAGCGACTCCCGGAAAAAATCCGGGAGTGTGGCTAAAATCAATAATTCTGAATATTTGTTTTACCCCTTCATTTTCAAAAACTTCTATACTTTATAACCATCATCACCTCTGAGTTTATCAGATAAAGGTCTGATGCTAAATCCCTGATCAATTGTGGAACTCTGATTATTTAATTGCCCCTGAAGCAGTAACTGGCCTATATTATTAGTAATTGAGTAGGAGTGCGCTTTCCTATAAGTTGTCCTGGTCAATTCATCCTTAGCGGAGTTAGGCAATGTCATTGACTTAAGGTTTTATCATGAATACATAGCCCACGGTTTCAACCGTGGGATTAGAAATTCAGTATTTCAATAACGGTTTTAACCGTTTATATGCGAACCAAAAACCGTTGAAACAGTAATAATGAACCAATTTACCTTTTAACCCACGGTTTCAACCGTGGGATTTGTTTTTTAAATTACTTAAGGGGTTTGGGTAAATGTTTACCTTACTTGTGTTACGTATCTTCCGATTATTTTTTTCCACATTTACTTCAAATTAATTAAATTACATCCTAATATCCTGTTTTCACATTAATCCACTTAAGAATGCATATTAATACCAGCCGTATTAGTCACCAATTGCTATGCCTTTCAGTTCTGATATTGATCGCTTTTAAGGTATCTGCCCAGGGTACCTGGACGCCATTAACCAACCTTGCCCCACATACAAGTGGAGGGGTAATGTTACTTCTTACGGATGGTACTGTGATGGTGAAAACAGATGCCGGTGGCACAGGTAATGGCACTATCTGGAGTAAACTGACACCAGACATACATGGAAGTTATATTAATGGAACCTGGACATCACTAACCCCAATGTTTGATGATCGACTGTATTTTTCGTCACAGGTTTTAAGGGATGGAAGAGTTTATGTAGCAGGTGGCGAGTATGGTACCGGTGGTGGAAAAGGTGAAGTATATGACCCTTTAACAGATATCTGGACGGCCTGCCCGACAGTAGGTTTCAACATATCGGACGCTAACTCTGAAATACTACCCGATGGTCGCGTTTTGCAGGCATTTGTTGGCAGCGGCACCCGTCATACCCGGTTATGGGACCCAGCCACAAATTCCTATTCAGCCGGTCCTGATTGTCTGCGTACCGATAACGAAGCCTCCTGGCTTAAATT
Source organism: uncultured Bacteroidota bacterium (assembly GCA_903904855.1). Taxonomy (GTDB): domain Bacteria; phylum Bacteroidota; class Bacteroidia; order Chitinophagales; family Chitinophagaceae; genus Nemorincola. The sequence continues at coordinate 25,117 of CAIVEH010000258.1, forward strand.
ACCTGATCAGAGTATTTTATTTATCGACAATTACAGCACATCATCTGAAAGATATATACCCGCAACCAATACCTGGATAAACGACGGCACCGTTCCTGTGAATGTTTATGATCCGTATGGCGATGAAGCAGGTGGCGCCTTTCTGCTGCCTGATGGCCGGGGCTTTTTTATTGGCTCATCGGGGCACAACGCTTTATATACTCCGTCGGGCAGTACAGCACCTGGAACCTGGGTTGCAGCCACAGATATACCCGGCCCATCGGGAACGCCTGATGCCGCATCGGCTATGATGGTGAACGGTAAAATTCTTGTGGCTGCCTCAGATCTGCCAACATCATCAAACCACTTCCCCTCGCCGACGTCATTTTTCGAATACGACTATCTTACCAATACTTTTACATCTGTAGGCGCACCGGGTGGCGGCACCTCTATGCCTGTACCTTCTTACTATACAAATATGCTAGACCTGCCGGATGGCAACGTCCTTTTTGTAAATCAGGGCGATAACCAATATTATGAATATGCTCCCTCCGGCGCACCGCTTGCAGCAGGTAAGCCAACAGTAAATACAATTACAAGAATAGCCTGCGATACATTCATGGCTACGGGCACTTTGTTTAATGGAATCAGTGAAGGAGCATCGTATGGTGATGACTGGCAAATGGAATCCAACTACCCTATCATCCGCCTGATATCTGGCACAAACGTTTATTACTGCCGCACCAAAAACTGGAACAGTACCGGAGTAATGCGGGGTTCTGCGCCCGATACTACTTATTTTGCATTACCCGCAGGCTTTCCGGTTAGCAGTTATAATCTTGAAGTTGTAGCCAACGGAAATCCATCAGCCGGGTTCCCTGTCAATACCAGTATGGCCATTTCGCCAGCCACATCATCTGTTTGCCAGGGTATAACCGAAACATTGACAGATGTATGGAGCGGTGGAACCTGGAGCAGCGCCAATCCCAGCGTTGCCACAGTCGATCCGGCTACTGGTATGGTAACAGGCGTTGCCGGAGGGGTAACTACTATTTCTTATTTTATAGGTACCTGCTTTGCTACTGCTACGGTAACTGTCAACCCTGCACCGGCAACTATTACCCCATCAGGAGGAATTAATCTGTGTTTCGGAGCAACCCAAACTTTAAGCTCAGCTACATCCGGCGGCAACTGGAGCAGCAGCGCATCAATTACAGCATCTGTGGGCTCAACCAGCGGTATTGTATCCGGAGTATCATCTGGTACTGCTACAATTACTTATACTGCTGCCGGGTGCTATACCACTGAGGATGTAACAGTTAATCCATTGCCTGCAGCTACCATTACTGCTACCGGCTCAACTTCAATATGCCCCGGCGGCAATGTGGTACTTAATGCCCCATCTGTAGCAGGCAACACTTATCAATGGAAACTGGGAGGAAGTATTATTCCAGGAGCTACAGATATTACATATACGGCTACAGCCGCAGGAAGTTTTACAGTTAAAGTAACCAGTGCAGCCGGCTGTTCGGCCACCTCACTGGCTACTGTTGTTACACTGGCCTCTGCACCTGCTGCATCTATCAGCGTAACAGGCCCCTCAACTTTTTGTGCCGGCAACAGTACTATACTTACAGCAACAAGCGGAGCAGGGTATACTTATCAATGGCAGACCGGTGGTGGTGCAATAGCTGGAGCTACAAATGGTACTTATACAGCCTCCACAGGCGGAAATTATACAGTTATAGTAACCAATACTTCGGGCTGCAGCACTACATCTGCAGGTACGCTTATTACTGTTAATCCTTTACCATTGCCGATTACAGGAACGTTAACTTTATGCTCTGGCGCCACCACTTCTTTATCCGACGGTACTGCAGGCGGCAGCTGGTCGAGCAGTAACCCTGCCGCAGCAACTGTTGTTACCGGAAGCGGGTTGGTAACAGGTATGGGTACCGGCGGATTTTCCAATATATCCTATACACTCGGTACAGGATGTTATATAACTGCTGCTGTAACCGTAAATGCGGCAACAGCAGCGGCGATAGCCGGGCCATCAATTGCGTGTACCGGACAGACAATCACCCTTACCGATGGTACACCCGGAGGAACCTGGAGCAGCAGCGCACCTGGTATTGCAACTGTAAGTACTTCAGGAGTAGTTTCCGGTGTTACCCCCGGGCCAGCAACCATATCTTATGCAGTTGTGAGCGCTTGTGGCACAGCTACAGTTACCAAATCAATTACGGTATTTGCACCGCCTGTTGTCGCACCAATTACTGGCACACTCACTATATGCAGCGGGCTTACTTCACTGCTATCCGATGCCACGCCATCGGGAGTGTGGAGCAGTACCAATAATGCAATTGCTAGTGTAAGTGTTTCAGGAGTGGCAACCGCAGTCTCGCCGGGGCTGGATACCATTGGCTACAGTGTGACCAATACTTCCGGATGTACCACCACGGCAACAGCAGTTTTCAATGTTTTCTCGGGTGCATCGGCCAGTATTACAGCGGCAGGACCTACCTCTTTCTGTACCGGCGGCTATGTGCAACTGGATGCAATTACCGGCACAGGTATTACCTATCAATGGAAGAAAAACGGAATCAATATTTACGGCGCTACTTCATTTTCATATAACGCAAGTACAAGTGGCAGCTATGCAGCACAGGTTACCCTGCCAGGTGGCTGCAATGGCACCTCTGCGCCTATAGTGGTTACAGTAAGCCCATCTCCAATTGTAGTTCCTTCTGTTAGTATTTCAGCAAGCTCAGGCCCAATGTTCTGCACAACAACTTCTCCGGCCATATTTAGTGCCATACCAACAAATGGCGGGTCTGCACCCACCTATCAATGGTTTGTGAATGGCGCAGGAGTGGGTACAGCCAGTTCTTTCAGTTATACTCCAGCTGCCGGCGATATTGTAAAATGCACTATTACCAGCAATGCCACATGTGCCTTCCCGCTGTCGGCTTCTCATAGTGATACGGTAACAATAAGCCCGCTGATGACACCTTCAGTAACTATTACCAGCAGCCCTGCTCAAATCTGTGTTGGTAATATCATTACTTTCCTGGCAAATCCGGTTTACGGCGGTACAGCTCCAACTTACCGCTGGACTCGCAATGATACAAATGTAGCAACCGGTTATGGTTACGTATATGTGCCGCATTATGGCGATGTACTGAAAGTTACACTGTACAGCAATTATCCGTGCCTGCTCAGAGATACTGCATTAAGCCCGCAGATAATCGTTCATCCTATAGCGCCGGTTTTAAATACCATCAACATTTTAGTAACACAATCAACTGTGGTTGCAGGCGGTACCGATACGTTTATTGCTATTGCACCCAATGGCGGCAGCACACCATCCTACCAATGGCTACGGAACGGATCACCAATACCGGGTGCAACCAATTCGATGTATGTTACCAGTACTTTGACTGCAGGCGTAATTATCAGTTGCGAGGAAACAAGCAGTAAACCCTGCGCTACCCCTGAAACTGCCATCAGCGGAGGAATTACCGTAAAAGTAATACCGGTGGGTGTGCAGGAAATGACCTCAGGAAATGGCCACTTTACGCTTTCGCCCAATCCTAATAAGGGTTCATTTACCATAGAAGGGAAGGTAAATGGTAATCAGAATGAGCCGGTGAATATAACAGTAACAGATATGCTTGGCCAGACCATTTACCGGCAATTGACTGAATCAGTCAACGGTGACTATAGTCAGCCGGTTAAGCTGGATAACTGTATTGCAAACGGCATGTACCTGGTCAGCATTATTTGTGGTCAGGATCGTATGGTATTCCATGTTGTCATTGAGAAATAAGGAGCAAAAAATTTAATAAAGTGGGACCTAAGATGGGGTCCCATTTTTATTATCAGCCTAAATGAAGATTTCAGAATTATTACCTGCTGATTAATATTTTTTTACTGGGGACCATTTACAGTATGATTTTCGTCATAAATAAAATCCATTCGAAATATTATTTGTATTTTCGATGAATTTTTAAGGTTTTAATGACAATTAACTTAATACATCAACCGATGAATTTAAAAAACTGTTACTCGTTTACTTTCCGAAGCACTACCCTATTGTTATTGGTACTTTTGCTGGGCAATACTGGTTTCGCACAACAACAAGGCAGTGGAAATTCTGTTCTGCCAACCGAAAGAAACAAGGCAGATAATTCAATCACATCAATCACATTTACTTCAGATACGAAGTGGCGGGAAGATCAAGCAAATGAAGTTTTCAACAAATACCTTGGTATCGATGGTATAGACAATAAAATGGTGCTTACCTACCGTACTACTACCAAAAGTGATGTAACTGCTATTCGTTACCATCAGTATTATAAAGGTATCAAGGCTGAATTCGGGACATATTCACTTACAGTGAAAAATGGCATAATAACCTTTATTACAGGAAACTATTATGATTTCAGCAGCAATCCTGCCACAACTCCATCAATAAGTGAAACTGATGCATTCAGCAAGGCCCTTCAGTTTGTAGGCGCCGACAGATACATGTGGCAAGACCCGAGGGAGGAGCAACGTATCAAAATGATGTTTCATAAGCCGGATACTACTTTTCTGCCAAAAGGCAAACTGGAATGGGTAGAAGATTATCGTTCAGGAGTAACCAGCGGCGACAGAAAAATTCATCTGGCATGGGCTTTTGATATATTTGCTGCTGAGCCTCTGAGTCGTGCAGTGGTTTTCGTAGATGCAGCTACAGGTAAAATTCTGCTATCAAATACAATGATTAAACATACAGCTGCTGTTGCCCATACTGCATACAGTAAAGCTGTACCGATTGAGACCGCCAACATTGGAACCACATACGTATTGTTTGATTCAACCCGTGGCACCGGAGTTCATACTCTGAATATGAATAATGGCAGCAGTTATGGCGCTGCTACCGAATATTCCAGCGTTGCGAATACATGGCCACTGGCAACGCCTGATTCCATTGCGCTGGATGCACATTGGGGCGCCGAAGTAGTTTATGACTTCTGGAACACAGTGATGGGCAGACTTAGTTATGATAATGCAGATGGCATCTTGCTCCAGTATGTACACTACCAGTCTGGCTATAATAATGCTTTCTGGGATGGTACAGAAATGACCTATGGTGATGGTACAGGCTGCGGAAGTGGCTTTACACCCCTTACAAGCCTTGACGTAACCGGACATGAAATCGGTCATGGTGTTTGTCAGTATACCGCCAACCTTGTTTATGCCAGCGAATCAGGCGCCATGAATGAGGCATTCAGCGATTGCTGGGGCGCTACAATTGAAAACTGGGGTGATCCGCACGAAACGGATGCAGTTGCAAAGAGCACATGGGGCATAGGAGAAGAAATAAAGTGTGGCAACCCGATGCGCAGAATGGACTTTCCGAAACTGAAAGGTCAGCCTGATACTTATGGTGGCACAAACTGGTTCAATGTCGTTTCCTGTGTACCAAGTGGTGGAAATGATGAATGTGGTGTGCACAATAACAGCGGCGTTATGAACAAGTGGTACTTCCTGATAACTCAGGGAGGATCCGGAACCAATGATCTTGGCAATGCTTATACAGTTACCGGACTGGGATTTGCCAAATCACGCAACATATTGTACCAGACTGAACTTGTATTATCCAGTACCGCCGACTTTGCGCTGATGCGCACCACCTCTATTAGTACTACTATTACCCTTTATGGCGACTGCTCACCAGAAGTTATTGCAGTTACCAATGCATGGTATGCCGTTGGCGTAGGAGCGGCATATGTTGCAGTTCCTGCAGCAATTACGCCTTCTGTAAATATCTGTGTCAGTGGCACTATAACGTTATCGGATGCTACACCGGGTGGTACCTGGAGCAGTGGCGCCCCAACTGTAGCTACTATTGGTGCAACCACTGCAATATTGAATGGCATCACTCCCGGAACCGCAACTATTACTTATAGTTTGGGTGGATTATGCTTTGCAACTACAATTGCTACCATAAATGCCTTTCCAACTGCAACTATTTCACCAGCAGTATCTGCTGTTTTATGCGCCGGTGGCAATGTTGTGCTCACCGCAGGTAGCGGAGCAGGATATACTTACAAGTGGAGATTGGGCGGTGTAATTATTCCGGGTGCCACCAATAGCACCTATACTGCCACTGCCGGTGGCGACTATACAGTGTCGGTCACCAATTCAGCAGGATGTGCCGCTACTTCTGCATCTACGATAGTTACATCAGTTACCCCCCCTGCAGCAGTAATAACACCTGCTTCACCTACCACTTTCTGCGCCGGTGGCAGCGCTACCCTGAATGCCACTTCAGGTGTTGGCTACACTTATCAATGGCTGCTGGGCGGTTCACCATTACCAGGTTCCACTAGTTCTACATTTAATACAGGAACAGCGGGCAGCTATGCTGTTACAGTTACAAATTCTTCTGGTTGCAGCACAACCTCAGCCTCAACACTGATTACTGTTACGCCATTACCCACGGCAGCGATTACACCAGCCGGCCCAACAACATTCTGTACACCTGGAAGTGTATTGCTCAATGGCAATGTTGCCGGAGGGATGACTTATCAGTGGCAGAGAGGCGGAATTAGTATTGCAGGTGCAACAGCCGCAAGTTATACCGCTTCATTAACCGGAAATTACACTGTAATAACTACGCAAACAGGTTGCTCAGCTACCTCAGCACCTGTTTCCGTTTCTGCCGAAGTTCTGGCAGTTGCCCCTGTTACAGGCTCGTTTAATGTATGTACAGGACTCACAACAACCCTTGCAGATGCAACTGCCGGTGGTAGCTGGACCAGTGGAAGCCCGGCTATTGCCAGTGTGAATGTTGCAGGTGTTGTTTCGGGCGTATCAGCCGGTTCGGCATTAATCTCTTATACTTATACCAATACGTGCGGAACAATTACAACAACTGTTTCTATGAGCGTACATGCCCCAACAGCAGTTTCCGGTATTACTGGCACGCTGAATGTTTGTCAGGGAAGTACAACTGCACTCAGTGATGTAACCCCTTCAGGTATCTGGAGCAGTGTTACTCCGGCTAATGCAACCATCAGCGTCGCTGGAGTTGTTACAGGTGTTGCAGCTGGTTCATCGGTAATCAGTTATACTGTTACCAATGCATTCGGCTGCGTTTCGGCGGCAACAGCCAGTTTAATTGTTGATCCGCTGCCCTCTTCAGTTATCTCACCATCTGGTACCGTGGCTATTTGCCCGGGCGGCAATATTACGTTGAACGCAGCATCAGTGGCTGGCTACACCTATCAATGGCAGAATGGAGGCGTGGGTATTCCGGGTGCCACATCAGCCGGTTATTCCGTTACAATTGCAGGCACCTTCAAGGCTGTAATTACAAGCAGCTTTGGTTGCATTACAGTATCATCACCAGTTACAGTTACTATCGATCCATCTCTGCTTGTTACCCCATCCGTTGCTATTTCAGCAACACCCGGTAATGTTTTATGCATCGCACCATCACCGGTTTCATTTACTGCAACATCTGTTTATGGTGGCGCCACTCCATCTTACCAGTGGTTTGTAAATGGTGCAGGAGCAGGTATGGGGGCCACATTTGGCTATACTCCCGCCAATGGCGATATAGTAAAGGTGCTTATGACAAGTAGTGCAGCCTGTGTTTCTCCGCTTACTGCTTCTCATAGCGACACTATGATTATCAGTGCAATGCAAACACCATCAGTTACCATTACTGCCAGCCCGGCAGAAATCTGCAGTGGGAATACAATTACTTTCACTGCCCATCCTGTTTATGGCGGCACCGCTCCCATATACCATTGGTCAAGGAATGATACCAATGTTGCCACAGGTTATGGCTATGTATATATGCCGCATTATGGCGATGTGCTTAAAGTTACCCTCTACAGCAATTATCCTTGCTTATTGCGCGATACTGCTTTAAGCCCCCAGGTTATCCTGCATCCTTTAAGTCCGGTATTAAATACAATCAATATCTCTGTTACGCAGTCTTCTATAGGAGCCGGTAACCTGGATACCTTTATTGCTATCGCGCCAAATGGTGGAACTGCGCCAACTTACCAGTGGCTGCGAAACGGAACTCCGATAGCAGGAGCTACCAATTCAATTTATGTAACCAGTTCATTGAATCCCGGCGACGTTATCAGATGCGAGGAGATAAGCAGCAAACCATGTGCCACACCCGAAACCGCTATCAGTGGAGGAATTGCAGTAAAGGTAATACCGGTTGGGGTTCACCAATTGGCTGCAAACAGCAATCAATTCTCCCTGCTGCCCAATCCTAATAATGGCTCATTTGTTATTGAAGGCAGCCTGAAGGATATAACCGATAACCACGTAAACATTATAGTAACCGACATATTGGGACAAAGCATTTACCACCAGGTATGTGAATTGCAGAATGGTAGCCTCAACCAGCAAATAAATTTAGGCAGCCAAATTGCCAATGGCATTTACATGGTGAATATTACCAGTGGCGAAGGACACTTTGTTTACCGAATTGTAGTGGATAAATAAATAACAATTTTAATGTTCCTCATATAACAAGAAATGCCCAGTTAGCAGGGCATTTCTTGTTATATGGAGATATATTTATGCATCAATTTATTAATCTTGAGTTAATAAAAAAATTTCTTTGCCTACAAAGCAAATTTATTTTAATTTTGAAAGAAAGAAATCAAGTCATGAATAGACACATACCAATTATTTTACTTTCGTTTTTTGCTTTGTTTTTTAATCAGAAATTGTCTGCACAGACAGTAGAAACCGGGCATGAGATGCTGAGAGGAGAGTTTAATTTTACTCACCTTGCAGATTCTTTGGCAGCACACCCTCCTGTGCTTACCGTCAAAGAGATAGAAAATGATGAGGATGAGCCACATCCTGTGCGTTCGGCTGTTACTGACCCTACTTTAATTCATAGTTTTCATCCCACTTTCACGCCGGGTGTACCTACATCCTATTCACCAGCACCTGTTGATTCGTTTCAAGGTATCCTTGACAACGGGACTTCAATCCCGCCAGACACGCATGGAGCTGTAGATTCCAATTACTGTATGACAGCCCTTAATACGGATGTCAGGATCCAGACAAGAGCCGGAGCAACAATCTCTACGGTTACACTTGATGCATTCTTCGCTTCCGTTGTACCAGGTGGCGGCACATTTGATCCGCGTGTGGCTTATGACATCGCAACTCACCGCTGGATTGTAGTGGCCGATGCCGGTGCACAAAGTTCTTCATCTGCGATACTTATTGCCATTTCTAAAACCAGCAATCCGACTGGTGGCTGGTGGACCTACAGTGTGACTGCCTATCCAGCAGGAACAAGCTGGCTCGACTATCCTGATGTAGGGTTTAACAGTAAATGGATTGTTATTTCTGGAAACATTTTCCCGAATACAGGTAGCGGCTATGGTGGTTGTAAAGTGTTTGCTTTTAACAAAGCTAACCTGTTATCTGGAGCAGGCGCTCCATTCACAGCCTGGACACAGGCATCATCAATGTGTATTTGCCCTGCAGTTACCTATGATGCCGCACAGACAAGTATTTTTTGTATTGAGTCGTGGGATGGTACTGCTGCCGGCGGCGGTCAGTTGCGGCTATGGAAAATTACTGGTGCTGTAGGCACAGAAACCATGACATCTGTTGGTTATCCTGCCTCAACCGGAACAAACTGGCAAAGCCAGTCGAATGCAGTATCCGGCACAGGTGGAGCAGATTTTGCCCCACAACTTGGTACTACAAATAAAATACAGACCAATGATGACCGCATTTTCCAGGTTGCTTATATGAACGGAAAACTATGGACCGCACATAATGTATTCCTCCCCTACAGCACTACGTCCAACCCAACACGTTGTTCGGTGCAATGGTGGCAGGTCGACACATTTGGTGCGCCTGTTCAGCTGGGTATGGTTGATGATCCTACCAACGCTAATTTTTATTCATTCCCCAACATAGCTGTAAATACTCTTGATGACGCCCTTATAGGTTTCACCAATTTCTCAAGTACCATACATCCGAGCGCAGCATATACACTGCATTTGCATACCGACCCTCTTTCCACAATGGAAACACCTTATATCTACCGGCATGGCCAGAATACTTATTTTAAAAATTTCGGAGGCGCAAGAGATCGTTGGGGAGATTATTCAGCTACCTGTATTGATCCTCTTAACCAGATTGATTTCTGGACTGTTCAGGAGGCATCAGCAAATCCAGCCAATACATGGGATACGTGGTGGGCTTATGTTAAGCCTTGCAATCCACCAACTTCAGTCATTACTCCGGCAGGTTCCACTTCAATCTGCTCTGGCAGCTCAGTAACGCTCAATGCCAGCACGGGTACCGGTTACAGCTATCAATGGCAACTAGGTGGCTCCAATATTGCCGGGGCAACAACCTCCTCATTTATTGCCTCTGCAGCAGGTTCTTATGTAGTGATTGTTACTGTTGGTTCCTGTTCTACTACTTCCTCTGCTGTAGTCATTACGGTTAATCCGCTACCTGCAGCAACCATAACTCCTGTAGGATCTACAATACTTTGTTCAGGAGGCACAGTTGGCCTGAATGCCAATACAGGAGCCGGTTTAACCTATCAGTGGTATCTTGGTGGTGTTCCAATTTCAGGAGCAACAGCATCCTCATGGTCAGCTGTTTCCAGCGGAAATTATACAGTCGTGGTTACCAATGCAGCCGGTTGCTCCAACACTTCGGCAGTTACCGCAGTTACTGTTGGCGTTTCTCCTACCGCAACTATTACACCTGCCGGTCCTACTACTTTCTGCTCTGGCGGCAGTGTTGTTCTTAATGGAACAGCAGGCAGCGGCCTTACTTATCAATGGAACGTTGGTGGCACACCTGTCAGCGGTGCTACCAATGCCTCTTATACTGCAACTACAGCGGGCAGTATAACACTAACTGTAACTAATCTATCTGGCTGCAATGCAACTTCATCTGCCACAGTGGTGGTTGTTAATCCGTCTCCAGCTGCAATAACAGGCACGCTCGTCGTATGTGCGGGGGCAACAACTCCACTTTTTGATGCTACAACAGGAGGCACATGGTCTTCTACAAATCCGGCAGCAGCTACCATTTCCGGGACAGGAGTAGTTACAGGTGTAGGTACAGGTGGAGTTTCAACCATATCATATACTATCTCAGGATGTGCTGCTACTGCAATAGTAACGGTTAATTCCATCTCTGTAGCAGCAATTACCGGTTCGTCAGCAGTGTGTGTTGGTCAGAGCATTACTTTGACTGACGGCACCCCGGGAGGTACCTGGTCGAGCAGCGCACCCGGAACTGCAACTGTAGGGGCTGGTACCGGTGTAGTGAATGGTATTGCGCCTGGTTCTGCCACTATCACTTATGCTGTTAGCGGAAGTTGCGGCACAGCTTCCGTAACCAAGGTGGTTACAGTAAGTAACCCTACAGTAGTTGCAGCTATTACTGGTACAACTACTATTTGTTCAGGCGTTACCACTACACTTTCAGATGTTACACCTTCAGGCGTGTGGAGTTCAACCAATCCTGCAATTGCTACCATATCTACAACAGGTGTTGTAACCGGAGTGGCTGCAGGCACTGATACTATTAAATACAGTGTTACAAATCTGGCCGGTTGTGTTTCCACAGCTACTGTTAACTTCACAGTATTTTCTTCATTTTCTGCCACTGTTACTCCGGCAGGTCCTGTTACTATCTGTGCCGGTACAAGTGTAGCGTTAACTGCCTCTTCAGGTACATCTTATCAGTGGTACAGGAACGGAACCCTGATTGTTGGAGCAACTTCATCAGGTTATTCTGCCAGCACTGCTGGTAACTATACTGTACGCGTAACAGCTACTGGCGGCTGTGCATCAACATCATCAGCTGTGGTAGTGAGTATTAATCCTATACCTGTTACGGCTCCTTCAATAGCTATTAGTGCTACAGCAGGGCCAATATATTGCAGTGCGCCTACTCCTACAACGTTTACAGCAGTTCCTACTTATGGTGGCACTGCCCCTGCATATCAGTGGTTCGTAAACGGTACAGGTACTGGTATACTATCCTCTTTCAGCTATACACCAGCAGTTGGCGATATAGTGAAGGTAACCATGACTAGTAATGCAACCTGTGCAATCCCTGCTACAGCTTCGCACAGCGATACTATATCAGTAAGCCCATTGAGAACACCATCTGTTACTATTACAGCCAGCCCGGCTGAGATATGCACAGGTACAGCGATAACGTTTACAGCCAATCCGGTTTATGGCGGCACTGCCCCTACCTACCGCTGGACTAAAAATGGTACAAATGTGGCTACCGGTTTTGCATATGTATATATCCCAAGTTATGGCGATATTTTGAAAGTAACTTTACACAGTAATTACCAATGTCTCACAGTTGATAGCGCAGTAAGTCCGCAGTTTATTGTTCATACAATCAACCCGACAGCTAATACGATCACTGTATTGGTTACCCAGTCAGGCATTGTAGCTGGTACAGTTGATACATTTGTGGCTATTGCACCAAATGGTGGATCAACCCCGCACTATCAGTGGTTGCGCAATGGCGTTCCGATACCAGGAGCAACTAATGCTGATTATATTACAGACAGCCTTGCTGCAGGCCAGGTTATCAGTTGCGAAGAAACCAGCAGCACCCCATGCGCCACCCCATCTACGGTGATAAGCGGAGGTATAACAGTAAAAGTTATTCCTGTAGGTGTGCGTCAGTTATCATCAGGTGGCGACAACTTCACATTGATACCTAACCCCAACAAGGGTGAGTTTACAATCGAAGGATTGCTAGCCAATACGGTAATTACCAAAACAGACATAGTAGTAACCGATATGCTTGGGCAGGTAATTTACAAAGAAACAACTGATGCCCAGGGAGGCAAACTGAAAACACATATTTCACTGGATCCTGCTGTTGCCAATGGCAGTTATATGGTAACAATTACCAACAACGGCAACCAGGTAGTTTATCACCTGGTGATAAGTAAGTAATCAGAATTCAGGTAAAGATTTATTAAGGCGCTCTGATAAGGGCGCCTTAATTATTTGAATGAACTACTCAACTGATCCCATATATCTCCGGCAATAGCTTCAATAGATTGGTTGCCTTCAATAGTAATTATTTTTTCCTGATCTTTTAATTTATCAAATGCCTCAAGGTATTTAGCACGGACATTGGTGAGATTATCCAGAGTTTCATAAAGCTCAGTTGATTGCCTTCCTGCACTGATGCGTTGCATACTCACTTCTGGTGGCACATCAATAAAGATAGTCACGTCTGGTCTCAGCAGATCAGCACACATTTTATTGCAGGCAATCACCCAGTCCATATCCATATGAGTACCATGATAGGCATAGGAAGAGAAATAATAACGGTCGGAGATAACCGTATAACCCTCACCAAGCATCTTAAGAAGACCATACTCTTCATTCAATATATGGTCGAGCCTGTCGGCCAGGAAAAGCCCCGCAATCGTCCTTTCGTCTGCCTTTACACTCCCTTTCAGAATGTTCCGGAGCAAAGATCCTATCATGCCATTGGTCGGTTCAAAAGTAGCATGCACTTTATATCCCGCATCCCTTAATTTTTCAGCCAGCAACCGCACTTGTGTACTTTTGCCACTGCCATCTATGCCCTCAAGGGCTATGAATAAGTTTTTGGTCATTTATTTCAAGAATGGGGTTGAAATTAGTTATTATTTACAAACCTAATTATTTTCATTGCAATCATCGGGCTGGATATGGATTGCATTAACGATAGGGATGAAGTAATTGCTACAATGAATTAATCTCTGAACAATATTTTTGAAGGGCATACAATTTATTAACTAAAAAAGATCAGTATGTGTACCTGTACGGGTAAGAATAATCTTTTTTGAAGTATCTTCTTGTTTCCATATAAGCAGCCAGTCTGACTTAATATGACATTCCAGGTAGTTGTTAAACTGGCCATGAAGCTTATGTGTACGGTAACGGGAATGAAGTTTTCCTGATTCCTGCAGGTTTTTGATGACATCACGGAGCTGATCAATATCGAAGCCTCTTTTGGCTGCCAATTTTAGATCTTTGCCGAACTGATTTGAATATGAAATTTCATACATGCTATGAACCTAGTATTTGGCGGAATAAGTCTTCGGTATTTTTTGCCTTTCTAACTTTGCCTGCATCTACGTCCTTTATCGCCGTCTTTGTGGTATCATTAGGCTCTTCCAGAATTGCTACATATTCCTGGGTTTTAAGAAAAGCAACGAGTTTTTTACCTTCGGTAGTATGGTCATCAACAGTTATATAAGTCATAATATAAATTTAAGAACATTAGGTCTAATGCTATAAGAAATCGTCTACCAAAGTTAAGCAAACAAGCTGAAATATCTGCGAAGCCAGATTAAAATCAAAACTTCTTTGGTCAATTAAACTAAATTCCATGATCTCATATTTACACATTACTTCACCCCAATAGTCCAAGGGTCTCCTTGGTCTTGATATATGCAAGCAATCCCGCTTGCGAAATTATTCTCGCGGCCCTGTCTCAATAACTACTTCATCCTACATTCCAGATCTGATGTTCTCTTACGCTCGACCAGCAATGAGATGAAGTTGAAGATATAGATCTAACGTACTCCCCTTCAGGGGCCGGGGGTGTCACTCCCTCACTTCCCTCAGCCTGCTATCAATCAAAAACTCTTTATCAGTAAGCGTTTTCAAAAAAACAATGATATCCTGTTTGTCCTGTAGAGTCAGAATCATAGGTGTTTTAAGTTCATTCGCTAAGGTAGGTCCGGCAATGATGCCATCGGTATAGTGGTCCATTACCTGCAACAGAGTATTGAACCGGCCATCATGCATGTAGGGATAGGAAACCATAATATTGCGCAGTGAAGGCACTCTGAATTTCAATGAATCTCCAGGGTCTCCGGTTATGGTCATCCGGCCATAGTCTTTGAGGCTGTCATCAGGTGCCAGGCCAATGTTTTCAAATTCGTAATTGGTAAACAAGGGCTCCTTATGGCAGCTCTCACAGTTTTGGCGAAACAGTCTCAGTCCGCTGAGTTCCTTCTCTGTCATTTCACCTCCAGGTTCTTTACGTACATATTTATCATACCGGGAGTTGAACGATTCAAACATAACCAGAAATTGAGCAATTGCTTTCAATACATGCTGACCGGTAATAGTACTATCACCAAATGCCTCATAAAAACGTGCGCGGTAACCTTTGGCAGTATCTAGTGTCTTCACTACCTGTTCCAGCGTATTGCCCATTTCAGCGTTATTAGTTATAGGGGCTAATGGCTGCACCTCAAGGTGATTAACACCGCCATCCCACATAAATGATTTATTCCATGCCAGGTTAAACAGGGTTAGTGAATTCCGTTTACCTTTTCTGCCCTCTATACCGTGGCTAAGCCCATGGTCGCCATGTGTAAAACCCGACCACTGTGCATGGCAACTGGCGCAAGAAATAGTGCCATCGCGCGAAAGAATGGGATCGTAAAACAGCTTGCGACCCAGTTCAAAGCCCGCTTGTGTTAGTTTGTTTTTGGAAAAATTATATACTGGTTTTGGCCAGTCTTTCGGTATTACAAAACGGATATCGTCCGTCTTGTTATCAAAACTTACAGAACCAATAGCTATTAGTATAACCAGGCAACAAAACATGCTATATTTCCAATACCCTACCTTCATTAATACCGCTTTATTTCCACTATTGAAAACATTTTTGCATAATTATCAGCCATCATAGCAGCTTCTTTACCAGGGATAACAATATTATTTGTTTTAGCGAGGCTGATTCCCCTGAACCAGGCAGATACATCAGTCTTTATCCGGATAATTACTGCATGTGTCTGTATCTGAGGAAAGTGTATATTGGATAAATCTGATTTTTCTTCCCATAAAAATGATGTTGGTAAATTGTATACTTTCCTATCGGTATTGTAAGGAGATTTATATCCGCCAATATGAAATTCAAACTCATGATGCAGTGTTTTGCAGACAGCCGACCGTCCTTCCAGTTTAGCCATAATGTAACCACTGTTCCATGTCCAATACATTCCTTTTACCGGATCCAGGTCCCCCTCATTAGCCCCTGAAGTATTAATCACACTATCTACACCTGCCGTGAAATTAAGCTCCCTATATTCCCATCCAGGTGTTGGGTCAAAAGTAATAGTGTAAGTTGCCGTATCAGAGGCATCGAAGAGATGCCTGGTAGCATGAATTTCTTTCTGATAATGACCACAGTCAAACTGAAAATTGGTCATATAAAACCTGAAAGCATCAATATACAAGGTATCATTGTTATCATCTACATAATACTGATCATGTAGCATTAAAGGCTTATCCTTAAAAACCGGCTCAAAAATTATAGTGATTTTGCCTGAATCATAGCCATCAATTTTTGCCTGGGCATGACATGGCGTTCCAATGAAAACCGTTAAACTGAAAGCAATCAGTAAACTACCGCAGAATTTCACCATCCGGCTAAATTAAGGAAATTAATGACCTTTCGTAGGCGGTGGAGGGGGGCCATCATTATCTCTGGGTGGAGGTGGGCCCGGCCTGTCTCCGGGAGGCGGCCTGCCTCGCCATTCGGTGGACCATCGGGTCTACCCTCTCCGGGAGGAGGACGGTGACCATCCGGGCCGCCATTCATATTGCGGGTAATGTCAACGATGATTTTGTCAAATTGCTGCTTTTGCTGGTCCGTACAAAGCGCCCTGACCTGCGAAAAGTGGTTGTAGGTAACTATTTCAATTTCCCTTTGATTGTTGCCGATTTCAGAAACCAGCGAATCAGCCAATTTAACCGGCGATGCACTGTTGTTAAGTCCCGAAAACAGCACACGCCGCAGTGCCGCACCCTGCTCTTTGAGCTTGCGCATACTGCGCTGGTGGTCTTCAATGAGCAGTTCGTATTTTTTAACCTGGTCATCCGTGAATTTCAGGCTGCTGATGACACGTTCTTTCGGGCCACCACCTTTGGGCGGGCCTCCTGGCTGTGGTTTCAGCCATAATGTGAGTATCAGCCCTATGTTGCACAATACCAGCAGCAAAACAGCCCATTGCCATATTCTGTATCCTTTAGTATCGTTCATCGGTTAGTAATTATAAGTTGGCGTTGTTTGAATTTCAAAAGCAATAGAGTTACTATAATTGCTTTCAGCTGGTTTATTATTCCGGGTTGTATAATACAGTATTGATGCAGCATTAACCGCAAGTAACAGCACAGCTGCGGCTACCCATTGCCGAACAGGTATCCTCACTCTTATGCTGTCATTGTTGTCACTCAGTTTTTGCAAAACGGAGCTATAAAGTTCAGTGCCTGGTTGAGGCCTTGACATTCCTTTGGTACTGCCGAGTACCTCATTTATCCATAATTCTTTATTGTTGTTATTTTCCATAACATTGATTTAGACGATTTAATTCCTGTTTTCCTTCGTATAAATGGCACCTAATTTTTTTCTGAGATTGATTTTTGCTCTTTGTAACAAAGATTCAACTGCCTTAACCGATAAATTCATAATTTCAGCAATGTCTTTTTGAGGCAGTTCTTCCACATGTGCCAGAACAAAGACTGTTTTCTGGGTATCAGGTAATGTTTCGATGGCCTCAAACAGGTAATGGGCATTTTCCTTCTGCTCCAACAGAATACCTGGGTGCTCGAAATGGGGCTTTGTAATTACCTCTTCTCCGGTATCTTTCTGGAATAGAGAGCTGATAATGCCGAATCTTTTTTTCCGGTTACCGGCTCTCAAATGGTCGAGACATTTATTCACAGTAATCCTGTAAATCCATGTGCTCATACTGGAGCGCTCATTAAAAGAAAGCAGGGATTTGTAAACGGTAATAAATACCTCCTGGGTTATATCTTCAGCTAATCCATGGTCCTGAACCATGCTGAGGGCTGTATTAAACACCTTTTGCTGGTAGGTATCTACCAGTTGCTTAAAAGCCTTCTGCCCCCCCGCCCTTAAATCATCCTGGAGATTACCGATACAATGTTGTTTAGGCTGCTAATTTAGTAATTCAAATGCAGGTGTGGCCTGTTTTTCAAAACAAACAGGAATAAACAAAATTATAAATCCTGGTTCATCTTTTAAGCGGTTGTTCAGTGGTATTATCACCGGCAAGCGGCAGCAACTGCAACCACCTGCACAGCAACCCGATGCACTGCTATCGCCAGAGGTGGAGGCTGCTGTAATGCAAATGCTAACCTACTCATTTGCGGGCAGTGTGGCCCTGATTGAAAGTAAAATGAACACCTTCCTGGAGCAAACCGGCATCAATGAGATCATGGCAACATCCTATATTTACAATCAGGAGTTGAGGATAAAATCTTACAGGATATTTTCAGAAGTGATGCAAAGAATAAAGGTAAAGGCGCCGGAGGCATGGTTTCCTCCGGCAACTAAACCTTAGCTTGAGATCAGGGATGACCATGAAAACCTATTGAAAAATGTTCTGAATTATTGGTTCAAAAGTTAGCATGTCGTGGCAAAACAGAAAATACACAAAACACATAATGCATAATACAATGCATTATTTCGTCCTGAAATCTCGTTTCTACCCTTTATTTGTACAACAGTACAGAAATAGAATATTCATCCCAAAATATTAATTTTACACGCACTCATTAATACTATAAGCTAATATGAAAGCAAGAATAATTGTTATCCTGTTATTATGCGCACAATCGGTATTCGCACAGAAAACACCTTCCCGCATAAAGGATATTAATCCCTATGCATTGGTCGATTCAAAAGCATTACAGCTACTGCCATCACCGGGCATTACCACTCAAAGTATATCTGAATATATTACCGCCAATTTTACAACCGATAGCGATAAAGCAAGGGCTATATTTATCTGGACAGCCACCAATATCCAATATGATATTGACAATATGTATGCGATCAATTTCTATGAAAAGAAAGAAGATAAAATAAACAAACCCTTAAAAACAGGCAAGGGTATATGTGAAAATTATGCGGCTGTATTTAATGATGTCTGTATCCGAAGTGGCCTGAAATCGGTAATGGTAAGCGGCTATACAAAGCAAAATGGTTTTGCCGATTATATTCCCCATGCATGGTGTGCCACGCTTATTAACGGCAGTTGGTTCCTGTTCGATCCTACCTGGGGATCGGGCTATGTGAATAACGGAAAATTTATAAAAAAGATTGATAATAGTTATTATAAGGTAATGCCCTCAAAGTTTATTAAAGCACACATGCCTTTCGACCCTATGTGGGAGTTTCTGAATTACCCCGTTACCAACCAGGAATTTTATGAAGGAAATATACAGGAGAACAAATCGAAACCATTCTTTAGTTATACCGATTCCATTGCCGCATATGATGCGCTATCAGAAGTAGATCAGTATGCAGCAACTGCGAGAAGAATTGAAGGGAATGGAGTAAAAAATGCGATGGTATTCGATCGCCTGCAACATTTAAAAAGAGAAATAGAAATATACAACAATAATAAGCAGGTAGCAGCTGGCAATGCAAAAGTAGAACAGTACAATAGCGCAGTTGCCGAATATAACGACGGCATTAACGACTTTAATACCTTTATTGAATATCGGAACCACCAGTTCAAACCTATGAAACCAGATTGTGAAATTCAGGCTATGTTTGATGCCGGATATAACAAAATCATCGCAGCTAAAAACAAGCTGACCCAAATAAAAGAACCTGGAGCAAGCATTACAGCTTTGATGGTATCATTACAGAAATCCATAAATGATGCTTTGGCAAACGTTGAGGAACAAAAGGAATGGCTGGCAAAATATTTCAGCAAAGGAAAATTTGGCCGGTCCACCATGTTTACAAAATTTACATGGATGGGCATCCCCATGAACTAAGACATAATCCAGTTACCCATAGTAATATTTAAGTATTAAATATAATCGAATCTCGATAAGTCGTGGGATGAAAAAGATTTTTTTGTTCCGGCAAAAATTGCGTGTTTTGTTCAAAAAGTTGCGTGTTTTCGACAAAAAAACTGCGTGTTTGTTGCGTGTTTCGTTCAAAAAATTGCGTATTTTGATCGAAAATTGCGTCTTTTTGCAGATTCATTTTGCGCAACTTATTGAATTTCAGTGTTTTAATTTTTTTACTGCAAATTTTACGTCGTTTTAATCATTACTATACTGCTCGCTGTGTAAAATTGTGCACTGATATTTTCACGCGGAGGCGCAAAGCCGCAAACCAATCAATTAATAATAGTTATTATATAAAAGCAAGACCGCAAAGCCATCAAAGATTGCAATGCATAATTTTATGCGGCTTAAACTATAGC
>CAIVEH010000259.1 GCA_903904855.1 uncultured Bacteroidota bacterium
ACGGCATACGAGATCGAGTAATGTGACTGGAGTTCAGACGTGTGCTCTTCGATCTCCCCTTTTATCCACTAGCCATGACCTACTACTTTTTACTACTCAATTGAGTCTGGGTTAAACCCGATCAATATGTCCCTTTTATGCTGTATAAACTACTACTATCTTACCCCTTATAATTAACTCAAAAACAAGATTATTTTAGTTAGATTACCAGAGTTAGGATCAGAAAATATCAGAATGCTGCAGGCCACAGTTATGCCAGCAGTTCGCAGGGTTTCATCCCGGTAATCCGCTTAAAAGCAGTACTGAAATGAGAGATACTGCTATAACCCAGGCTATTGGCAACATCTGTAACTGAGCGGCCATCCTGTTGCAACAGTTTTTTAGCTTTTTCTATGCGCAATTCCTGCTGATATTCATGTATGGTTCTGCCCACAATTGTTTTAAAGCCTTTTTTCAGGTAGCATTCATTCATTGCCACCTTGCGCGCCAGTTCCTTTATAGTAAATGGCTGGTCGATATACTGCTCGACCAATAATCTGGCACCCTGTATTTTTTCGCGCTCACTTTCATAAGCCAGGAAACGGCACGCAGGCACCTGGCAGGTGGTGAATGGTATGGTAATACATTCCAATGCCCGGCGCAACAATTGCATGGCTGTCTCCGTCTGTTGCAGCGATCTGAGAAAAGGAGTAACATTAATCTCGTCCTGCATCTGCCTTATCAGCATCCGGGATTTTGAACAAACAGGGAACTGCAACTCGGTAGTCTGGTCAAACCTGAAGGGTTGGTTGGCCATCAGCTGCTCTGCGGGGTACTGATCGAAAAATGATGGTTGAAAACGTAGTGAACAAACAGTATAATTAACTGAAGCCTCATCAGGTGATAGACGGAAATATAACTGCAGGCAAAATTGGTTATCATCAATCGGATAAAGGCAAAGCATTCCGGTATCATCATTAACCTCGGTTTCAGGCATACTCACCTCAAGTATTTCACAGATAACCGAGTTATTTACAGCCAGTTTTTTCCTATCCAACAATATAGCTCCTTCACCAAGAAAGTTCATCAGCGGACTCAATTGCTTTGTTGCTATGTGTGTTTCTGTTTGCACAGGTGCAAAAATACGGAGATAAAGACAAAATAATCCTGATTTAAGTCACTCTTATCGCTAA
Organism: uncultured Bacteroidota bacterium; assembly: GCA_903904855.1. Lineage (GTDB taxonomy): Bacteria > Bacteroidota > Bacteroidia > Chitinophagales > Chitinophagaceae > Nemorincola. The sequence goes on from CAIVEH010000259.1 coordinate 1,173, forward strand.
ACTGGTTTAGGCAGTACTTTTTTCATTTTTTACCAGTACATGTGCATGCTTTAAACATTGATTAACGTTTGAATAAATACTTTTAGCTACAAACAGAGACTTATGAAAAAATTACAACTGCTTCCTTTTGTTCTGATTTTCAGCTTACAAGTATATGCCCAAACAAAAGAGAATAATACAGGCGCAAAATGGTCGTATGCCGCTATGGATTCCGCTATTCAGTCCCACAAGGGAAAGCCATATATGTCATTCGATTTCACATCATTTGATGGGAAAAGATTCACCAATGAATCCTGCAAAGGCAAGGTAACATTTATCAGTTTCTGGTTCGAAAGTTGTGGCGGATGCAGAACAGAATTTCCTCAAATAAATAAACTCTATGAAAGTATCCGGTCAAATCCCGATTTCCAGTTCATATCGGTAACTTTTGACCCGAAAGAATCACTACCGGAGTTCATTAAAGAAAACAAGATAAACTTCCCGGTAGCTACCGTTTCAGATATAGATCTGTTCAAAAAGCTAAATTATGGTATGGGTTGCCCCAGCATACTTATCCTGGATGCCAGAGGAATGGTAGGTTTATTGGGATTGAATGCTGTGTCGGAAACCGGCGATCAGGAGCGGCAGATATCCATCGGCACCATATTAAATACTATGCACAAAATGCTATAACCAGAACTTTCGTTACATAAACAGTCTATTTCCCTCTTAAAGCCTCAAAATAAAATATTCAAAGCACCTCAGAACTTTGCTTAGTTTAATCTTACAATTTGCATTACAGGTCTCAATATTCCAGAGGACCATTACTTTACTAATCACCTGAATCAGACCATTGGGTTAGCATACATTGGAGTTTTAATTCTATTTTTAACCCAAATTCCGGAAATGCGAATACAATTACTCTTTGTAATAATCTTAATCAGTTTTGTAAATATTACCTCTGCACAGCTAAAAGACGGCAAGAACAACAATATGCGGGATATGGGCCGGCCGCAGGATGAACCGGGCAGATCGATGGCAGATAAGCTGTACCGCAACCCGGAGAATCAGTATTACTGGAAAAACAGAAAACCTGATGCTGCATACTGGCAGCAGGATGTACAGTATAATATTTATGCCCGGATGCATGAGGAGGATAACCACATTGAGGGCGCCGAACAACTGGTATACTGGAACAACTCGCCCGATGAACTGAACTATGTGTATTTCCACCTGTACCAGAATGCTTTTATTGAGGGATCGCACCTGCAGGAACTGGAACTGGCCAATAAACTGAAATCGCCGATGGGGCAAATGGAGAAGGACGGGCTAGGTATTACTGTAGATGGCATCCAAGTAGATGGGAAGAATGCTCAATCAGAGATAGATAATACGATTCTGAAGGTATATCTGCCGCAACCTTTGAAGCCTGGTGGCCGGATTGTGATCAAGATGAATTTCAATACATACTATGATATTGGCGGTACACGGCGGCGGATGCAGATGTGGAATGCATGGGGCTTTATGCACTATAATGGCTGCCAGTGGTATCCGAAGATATGTGTGTATGACCGGATGCATGGCTGGGATACCTACCAGCACCTGAACAGGGAGTTTTATGGCGACTTCGGAATTTTTGATGTGATGCTGGATTTCCCGTCCAACTATGTGCTGGAGGCAACCGGTGTTTTGCAAAACAAAGAAGAAGTGCTGCCTGATACTCTGAGGGAGAAACTGGACATCAAAAACTTCGCCAATAAAAAATGGGAAGAGCCGCCATCCATTATCACTCCTTACGAAAAAGGCAAGCGGAAGGTATGGCACTATGTGGGCAATAATGTGCATGATTTTGCATTCACTGCCGACCCATCTTTCCGGTTGGGAAGCGCTACATGGAATGGTGTTGAGTGTGTGGCAATAGTACAGGAGCCACATGCATCGGGCTGGCAGAATGCACCTGAATATCTTACCAAAATCATTAAAACCTTTTCGCAGGAAATAGGCATGTATTGCTACCCAAAAATAGTGGCGGCCGATGCCCGAGATGGCATGGAATACCCTATGATAACGATGGATGGCGGCAGTGATCCGGGTTACAGGGGCCTGTTTATACATGAGATAGGGCACAACTGGTTTTACGGGCAGGTAGGCAGCAATGAAACCTACCGTGCAGCCATGGATGAGGGTTTCACCCAATTCCTCACGGCATTGGGCTCACTGGATATAGAAGGAGAACACCAATCAAAGAAAGAATCTATCTGGCACTACCGAAAGCACTTTGCATCAACCACTCCTACACTGGACGGCACCTTTCTGAACAGGTATACTTATGAGCAGGTGAACCAGGTTTATAATCTGCCTGTAAATACCCATTCCGATGACTTCCACAGTGCGTTGGGACAAGGTGGTGGTTATGGGCTGGTTTATTTCAAAACGGCATCTATGCTGTACAACCTTCAATATACTTTGGGTGACTCTCTATTCAAAGCTGCCATGCATCACTATTTTGACCAGTGGAAAATGGCTCATCCTTATTTCGAAGACTTCAGGGCATCGTTGATACAGTTTACCGGGGCTGATCTTTCGTGGTTTTTTGATGAGTGGTTTGAAACTACCAAGACACTGGATTATGGTATATGCGGGATACATAAAATACGGGGCACTGACAGCTTTGCTATAAAATTCCGCCGGACCGGCGAGATGCAGATGCCCATAGACTTTACGGTAACCGGCAAGGATGGAGCCAAACGAAATTTCTATATTCCCAATACCTGGTTTCAGAAACAAACCGATGCTACCCTGCTGCCTAAATGGACAGGCTGGGGCAAGTTGAATACAGAATACTCGGCCCATGTGCAGATACCCGGTGGCATAAGAAATGTGCAGATAGATACCACCTTCAGGCTGGCGGATAAAGACTATATAGACAACTATAAAACCCGGGGTTTATGCATCAGCCCGAAAGCAATAAAAATGAGGCTGGATGGTGGTCTCTATGACCCTTTGAACCGCAGACAGTACTTGCTGGACGTGCGGCCTGACCTGTGGTGGAATGCCGTGGATGGGATAAAAGCCGGAATACATTTTGAAGGGAGCTACCTGCAAAGCCTGAACAATATTGATGCCACTGTGTGGTGGAATACTCATCTGCTTCAGGAGAATACTTATTTACCATTTACAGGCAAAGGAATTTATTCAAGGTATGATCCAGTCAATTACACTTTTAACTATAGCTCAGCAATCACCCGGAATATGCCTAAGCTGCAGCTGCAGATCAACAGCCGCTACCTGGACGGGCTGTTTTATCACAGGGGTGGGTTCAACTGGCTTACTAATGATAACAATACCATACAACTCTATGCCCAAACATTGTGGCGGCCAGGCGGAACAGACTTTGATTATCTGACCGATCCGGGCGACTGGAGCAGCTTTGCCGGTATGCCCAACTCCTCATTAAATGCAAGCTGGACCCACCATTATAACTACTTTAATGGTAATGGCAGGTATACTTTCAGCCTCCGCACACCAATGTTTACCAATGCCTTCGACTACTCTTATGCTCAACTGGAATCTGTAAACTTCAATTATCTGGGCAAGCTAGAAATACGCACCCGTATCTATGGGCGGTATGGTACCGGCAACCACCTGCCAAATGAGAGTCTGCTGTATATGGCCGGCGCCAGCCCGGAGGAGCAAATGGAAAACAAATATACCCGCAGTGCAGGCTTTATACCCACAGACTGGGAAGGCATATCGCGGTATGATGTGAACCATTTTCAGCAGGGTGGCGGACTTGACCTGCGGGGTTATTCGGGTTATTACAGCCCCGATGAGCGCAATAATGTAATGCTTGCAGGATATAAGGCGAGGAGCGGCGCATCGGCCAATGTGGAAATCGGGTTTGAAAAGTATATGCCTTGGCATCCGGGCTTCTTTCGTAAATGGCTGCATGCCAATGTATACGCATTTGGGGACGCAGGGGTAATGGAATTGAGCAACTTTACATTGCCCGATTATTATACCCTCACACCATCGGCTTACCAGTGGAGCAATGTACATGTAGATGCAGGTATAGGTTTTGCATTTACGGTAAAGAGCTGGGGCGTATTTGAGAAGGCTAAGCCGCTTACCATACGCCTGGACCTGCCGGTATTTCTGAACAGGACACCCTACAGCAATGACCAGTATGCTACACTCAGGTATGTAGTGGGTATCAACAGGGCGTTCTGACAGGAGGATAAAATTTGTGATTTACTTATGCATGTTGGGAATTAGTTTTGGTTGTGAAATAAGACGTAAATGCGAATAAAAACTATCAATTGATAGTAACTATAACTTTATGACCCCACAATACATGTGATACCTTCGGCATCGGTGAAACAACCTGAAATAGTACTATATACATATAATCCCTTCAGGATTACCATCGCGGCAATAAAGTGAAACAAAAATTAACAGGCTAACTGAACATACATTAAATAAAATTCAGGCAATGAAAAATAAATGCTGGTTGCTCCTATTACCTGTTATGCTATTTTCAGCATGCAGGCAGCCTAAAGAGCTGGTTTACCAGAATGTGGAGCACTTCAGCATGAAGCAGGCCAGCAAGGATAAAACCCTGCTGGCAATGGATATTCGACTGTATAATCCGAATAACTACTCCATGAAGCTGAAGAGCGCTGATGTAGACGTTTTCCTGAATGGTAACCATGCCGGGAAAATGAATGCCACCAACCAATGCCTGCTGCCAGCAAGAGATACATTTTCGTTGCCCGTTACTCTTGAAGTGGAACTGAAAAATGTGCTGCCCAATGTATTGCAACTGCTGATGAACAGTGACGTTGATATCAAACTGAATGGCAAAATAAAAGCAGGGCGAAATGGGGTGTATGTAACCATACCCGTGAATTATGAAGGCAAGCAGGATATACTTAGCGGGATCAGATAATTTTTTGAGTTTTTTAATCCTCCTATCTGATTTGTACCTCTTGTGCGCCTGGTCCGCGAACTACTGATCTGATTTTCCTGCGCCAGTAGTTTTTTGAGACCCGTCAAAGACACTTATAAATTTTAGCTTTATATCCAGATATAACAAGTAAAACAAAGTTGAATAGACAGTTGAGAATCACCTAAGACTTTAAGAGCTAAGATTATGTTTCCAACTTTGGCATCTTGATTCCTTGCGCGAAATTGTTGGTGAGGAACACCAACAACGGCGGAAAAAAAAGCAATAACTCGTCCGGGAGATAACTTTATCAAATCTTCGATAGCAGATCAGGACTTATAAATTGCGTGTTTCGTTCAAAAAATTGCGTCTTTCCGTCAAAAAAATTGCGTCTTTGCTGCGTGTTTTGTTCAAAAAATTGCGTCTTTTGATCGAAAATTGCGTCTTTTTGCAGATTTATTCAGCGCAACTCATTCATTTTCAGTCATTTATTTTTTTCACACCAAATTTTCAGGAGCAACTGCGTTTTCGGATGGCTGAGCAACGGACTGCAAAGGCCAGGAATCATCGGGTTGCGGGTTGCTTTCGATGGGATATAAATCTGACATGTATTTGCACTTTGGCCAGTCGCATCCTGTTTCCAGTTTGCATTGGTGTTTGTGGTTGCATGGCTTGCGGTATGCCGGCGGATTGTCGGGGTCGCAGGGTTCTCCAGCTTCTAGTTCGTCGTAGACCGGGGCTAATGCAGCGATTTTTTCGGCACCATATTCCATCTGCCAGGGAAGGTAACTATTCTGGCTTTGGGCGACGAAAAATTTGTCGGCGAAGTATGACAACTGCTTTGAAAAATGGGTATTGAAGGGCCTGACGAAATCGCGGAAAGATTCCATCATCTGCATATACTGGGCCAAAGTTTGTTTTTTATTTACTCCGGCAATAGAAGTGACCAGTTTGCGGGTGATATCGGCTTCCTCTGTCGTAGGAATTCTGTTACCGGGTTCTCGGGCAGCGATTTTGTTCTGCAACTCGACCAACTGGCTGCTTAAATTTTCGCTGATAGTAGCCGGGGCAAGGGCGGCTGCGTTTTTTAGTTTTTTCCAGGAATACTGATGTACCCAGGAATAGACGGTACGTTCAACAACGCCCACTGCCCGGGCAATTTCTTTGTAGTTTTTACCCTCGACCACGTACATGATACGGGCAAGATTTTTTTTGTCAGATAGAGCTTGCATGCTATATGATTATTTGTGTGGGCCAAAATTATTTTGAGGAAATGAATTTAAAAAAAGAACTTTCTATGATAGCCCGTATACAGGCTATGATAGCCTGTATACGGGCTATCATAGATTTTTTTTCGGGGCTAAAGGATTGGTGATTACTGCGATATACGTTATAGCTACCTTTAGATTTTTGCAAATAGCCAAATTGATAGTTTTTGTTATGGGTATTGAAAGATATTATTGTTAAAATTAATACCACAGACCGCTCCCGCTGAAAGAGCGGGACCTTGTTCCGGGGAGTACGGCGGAGTTAAAATTCAGCTGATTAACAATGCTGATCACAGGCCTTTAATTCTGTACTGATTGTTGTGGGTTTAGTAGTTTTTGAGACCCGGCAATAATGTTTGAACTATGATTTTGAATGGTTGAAATGAATGGCTATGATTTTATTGTAGTCGCTGTCTGGGTGAGCCTTGTTTGAGCTGGATTCAGCTCTTGTAGATTGCCTGGGCGGAGCCGTTGCAGTACAACGGTTCTACAGTAATATGTGAGTTACAATCGCCATGTCAAAGCAAGAGTTATATATATGCGAGCTGCGGTGGTTGGAGTACTAATACGCCGGGTTCGTGAGCTTCTGATCTATTTTTCGGGCTGTAGTGGTTTTTGAGACCAGGCTGCGACACTTCCAGATTTCAGCATTACATCATTTTGGGGCAGGGGAAACCAAGGGTAATAATAAATGAGACTCTCCTAAGAGCTAAGATTATATTTTCAACTTTGGTACCGTGATTCCTTGCGCGAAGTTGTTGGTGAGGAACACCAACAACTTCGGCGGAAATAGTTTTGATATTACAAAACAGAGGTATAAAGAGACATATGGAGAAGACTTAGACCGGGTTAGCAGCTTGTCTCCAGAATACAATAAGTGTCATACCTGCAATGGCCAATGCAGTCACTGCAACAGGCCGGTTTCCACGCAGTTCAACTAATATTACGCCCATTCAGGGCTTTTCAAAATTTTATGTTAGACCGGGGGCTTTGCCCCCGGCTATTATATTTCGCTCTTTCAGAGCTTTTCTTTTGCGATAATTCTACACCAAGGATTTCCAATTCAGGGATTCAAAGCCGGATTAAAACTGATTCTTCCACATCATACTTTCTACGGGCATATTGGTACGACCGATATATTTGGCGCCTGATTTCTTGTTGTAGGGATTGATTACGTTTCCTTCGGCCATGAAGTAAATAAGCTGGCCTATTGGCATTCCGGCATATACCCTTACTTTTTTGATGCAGGATATCTCCAGAGTCCAGGCATTGCAGAAACCTACATCGCCCTTACCTGCTGTGGCATGAATATTTATACCCAGGCGGCCGGTGGATGATTTACCTTCAAGGAATGGGATATGCGCATGTGATTCGGTATACTCTTCGGTTACTCCCAGGTAAAGATGACCGGGCTGCAGTATGTAGCCCTCCGGTGGTATCTCGAAATGGGTTATTGTATTGTGCTTTTTGGCATCCAGCACTTCTTCGTTATACAAGGCAAGATATTTGCCCAGGTGCACATCGTAAGAGTTGGAACCCAGGTTCTTACGGTCGAACGGCTCAATAACAATTGTCCCTTTTTCAATTTCTTCGAGTATACGGGAATCAGAAAGAATCATGGCGCAAATATAAGTGAGAATATCAAAATAACTTCTGCATTTTACTTGTACTTTTTGTCTTTTTCCTGGTTGAAAAATTCTTAAATAGTTGATTATCCACGGTTTTATTACCTCGAAAAAGGGGAAAAAAGATCTTATGCGAAACTCATTTTGATATTCTTAGTGATGTTGATTAAATTAATAGGTATAGGCGTTTAGATCGCAAAAATGTAGCTTTGCCTTATGGAGAGGCGAATTACCTTTGCAGGTGTGAATTCAATTATGTTCCACCAACGGTTTAAAACAGACGAC
>CAIVEH010000260.1 GCA_903904855.1 uncultured Bacteroidota bacterium
AATGATTTTCCCTTTACCCAACAATACATTCGATGCCTCCAGCATCGACCAAACGTTTTATTTAATGCTATAAATATTTAATCCCTTCGGGATTAGGACCATGTACTTAAAAAATTGGATTTGAATGTAGCGCAAAAGCATCGAACTCACGTTATATTAACGTCAGTTCGGAGTATAATAATTTGATTTCAGGTAGATTGAGCCAATAACCTATTGAGCCAACAATACATGCGATGCCTTCAGCATCGAAGAAATATCCTAATCTATTACTATAAACGTATAATCCCTTCGGGATTACCAACCTACCAATAATAATAAGCATTAAAAAGCGATGCCAGGCATCGAACTCACGTTATATTAGCTATGTGCGTTTTTACAAATGCACTGTGGATTACCGTTGTAATGGGAGAGAGGAATAAAAGCTTTAGATGAGCATCTGGAGGGTTTATTCGATTTCACCGGTTCTTCCAACTTTTCAACCTGATCGAACTATACTCCCAACCGATTTTGCAACTATATTTTTCCCCTAACGCTAAGGAAATATCTTTAGCGATCTTTTATAGATGCGAATACCCCCGAATAGTGGCGCAGCCTTAATGATGATGAGAAGGCGCCCCGCCGGAAAGCGGAAAATCAGAATCGAGATCCTGGATTTTTTCTATGATCCGGCTGAACCATGAGGTATGATGATGCTCAGGAGCTTTTTCTTCTTTAGCCACAACCACTGGTTCTGGTTTAGGTATTACTACCGGCTCCGCCTTTTTAACCGGTTCCTTTACCACTGGTGCATGATGCCTGGGCTTTACATAATGCACATGCCCATCTTCGCCACCAGATAGCGGGAACTCAGTATCCAGTTCCTGTATCCTTTCTATAAGCTTGCCAAACCAGGATGTGTGATGAATGTTCTCTTCAGGTAGTTGGGTTTCGGCATTGATTAATTCGTTTACAGTTGCCATAACACTTAATTTTATTACTATAAAGTTCGTTACTATAGTGCGAAAATTTTATGATTAAAAACGTCTTTTAGCGGATTAACTGAACAATAACGATGGATTAACGGAGGGTTAGGAATGGGCTGAGTTTCTAATTGATTTAAATACAAACATAGTAAGCTAGCCTCTTACCATACTGATTTTGATAAGAGGCTAGTAGTACTAATAATCAATTTGACTTTTCGATAAAATCTATGGGCACAAAATACCTAGGAAATGTAAATTACTATCTAAAGTAGTTCCGGTAATCTCATATTCAGCGGTACATTTACTATTTGGGTTGTAAATAAATGACTCATGCGCTGTTTTATTGTAACCACCATCCACTCTTACATAAATGGTTACAAGGGATCCAGCCGGCACATTACAAGGTGGTAACCCTGGTTCTGCGCATATTTTTTCGGTTTTACAAATATCATGTCCATCACCTTTACATTCAATACGGTGACCATGATCGTCAGTCCATGTAAATCCTATATGGCATACAAACCAACCTTTGTTCTTTAAACACCAACTTTTTACTTCAGGAATCGGCATAAAATAAAAATTAAAATCACCTACTCTAATCAGTTTTCGGTATCCCTGTTGCCTACTTTTTGTTTTGAGTCCTTGTTCAGCTTTTTTCGACTGCTTTAGCTAACACGTTCTTAGCTAAATTATTTTAAATATATTTTAAGTATCGTATTATTATGCTCAACTTCAATTTTCTCTTAACTCAGCTTCTGTTCGTTTCTTCTTTGCCTCTAACCCTTTCGACGATGTAAAATTGTAAAAACATCCAAACAGGTACACTGATCTTCGTCAGTTGGTATACTGATTACCATTGTATTTCGTTGTTTAACAATAGAGTAACTATTAAATAGACACTTTTTTGTTAACAATAACCAAAATAATGTAAATAATTAAATAAAGATATATGCACCTTGAGATACTAAGGTATTGTATGCTTCAGCTTAGCATCTATTATATGGTTACAGCTGTTTCACCAAATAATAATTATCCAGATATTGTAAAATAAATTTAAATAATTAATAAAAAATAATATTTCTATGCCGCATTTTATTTTATCTCTATAGTGGCAATAATTTGGTGCATGGATATTATATACAATGGCGGGCAATGTATATGATAAGAAGTTCTGTAAAGATTAGCAGCTCTGATTTCGAGCCAACATAGCAATTTTCAATGGCAGTTGTAATAAAGAAAGTTATATTGGCGGCACAATGGAAGAATTAGAATGCACTGTCGTTTTGTTAAGGATTTTCAGAATATCCCAGACCAAATTCGCCCGTTCGTGCAATTTCAAAGTTTAGGCTTTATCGTGCATACATAGCCCACAGTTTCAACCGTGGGATTAGACATACAGTACTTCAATAACGGTTTTAACCGTTTACAAGCGAACTCAAAACCGTTGAAACGGTTATAATGAACCAATTTACCTTTTAACCCATGGTTGAAACCGTGGGCTATGCTTTTAAAAATCCTTAACAATGACATTGCCCGTTTGGGGTCGGCATTTGTATTTGTTTCACCAGCGGCTATTAAGATTGAAGCCCTATCGGGCTTTCTTAACTGAACGATATTGAATTAAAAATCCGAAAGAGCAAGGTTCTGGTTGGTAATGACAGCTAAAAAAAAATCCTTAAAACCAAGGGTGTATTACTGTCTGTTCATCTTCCATTTGCTCAGGCCATTCAGTGTGGCAGTTGCTGTGCTGTTCTGCTTTTTATTTTTCTCCCATACATATGCTGCTAAGAGGGCAGCAACTTCTTCTGCTTCTTTATCCTCTGTAATCAGGTATTCAGGCTTGTAGTATTTGTCTATAAATTTTGTATCAAAATTACCCGATCTGAAATGTTCATTTCTCACTGCCCATTTGCCAAAAGCCAGTGTTGTTTTAATACCCTTTATGTAGTACTCATCAATGGCCCGGCACAGGCGCTCAATGGCTTCCTCGCGTGTGGCAGCATAGGCAATAAGCTTGGCAATCATGGGGTCATAATAGATCGGTATATCCATACCTTCTTCATAGCCATCATCTACCCGCACACCGGGGCCTTTGGGTGGCTGGTATATTTCCAGTCGGCCAGTATCTGGCAGAAAGTTATTCAGCGGGTCTTCGGCACATACGCGGAGTTCGATGGCGTGGCCTGTTATTTTCAGGTCATCCTGTGTAAACGACAGTTTATTGCCGCGCGCCACATTGATCTGCTCTTTCACCAGGTCTATGCCGGTTATCATTTCCGTAACGCAATGCTCCACCTGCAGGCGGGTATTCATTTCAAGGAAGTAAAAGCTCAGGTCCTGGTCTACCAGGAATTCCACTGTTCCGGCTCCATAGTAGTTGCATGATCGGGCCACAGCAATAGCACATTCGCCCATCTGCTTCCTTATTTCAGGCGTGAGGCAGCTCGATGGGGCTTCCTCTACGAGCTTCTGGTGGCGGCGCTGTATGCTGCATTCGCGCTCAAAGAGGTATACATAATTGCCATGCTGGTCGCCCATTAGTTGTATCTCTATGTGCCGGGGCGCGCCCACATATTTTTCTATAAAAACATCATCATTACCAAAGGCATTCAGGGCTTCGCTTTTTGCAGTACGTATCTGCTCCTCAAACTCACCATCATTTTCCACCACACGCATACCCTTGCCACCACCACCGGCAGAGGCTTTTACCAGAATAGGGTAGCCTATGCTGTTGGCAATCCTGCGGGCTTCATTAATATCACTTATAGGCTCCTCGGTGCCGGGCACCATAGGTACGTTGAATTTCTTCGCAGCCTGCTTGGCGCCTATCTTGCTCCCCATTATTTCAATAGACTGTGCCGAAGGGCCTATAAATATCAATCCGGCATCACTAACCGCTTTAGAGAATGAGGCATTCTCACTCAGAAAACCATAGCCCGGATGGATTCCCTGAGCGCCGGTTTTTATGGCAGCTTCAATTATTTTTTCGGCACGCAGATATGACTGTGAAGATAGCGCCGGGCCAATACAAACTGCCTCATCGGCATAACGCACAAAGGGCATATTACGGTCGGCCTCCGAAAAAACAGCTACAGTTTTTATTCCCATTTCCTTAGCAGTGCGCATCACCCGCATTGCAATCTCGCCACGATTGGCGATGAGTATTTTTTGCATAAAGCGCAAAGGTAGTGTGGAATTTGGGAATTTGGAATTTGGGGTTTGGAATTGGGAATTGGGGATTGGGAATTGGAATTTGGGAATTTGGAATTTGGGGTTTGGAATTGGGAATTGGGGATTGGGGATTGGGGATTGGGGATTGGGAATTGGGGGTTTGGAATTGGGAATTGGGAATTGGGGATTGGGATTTGGGAATTGGGGATTGGGGATTGGGGATTGGGGTTTGGGGATTGGGGTTTGGGGATTGGGGATTGAGGTTTGGGATTGGGATTGGAATTAATTTTCAGAAAATTTTGAAAGTTCGGAAATATAGTTTTACCTTTGGGTTATGAAACTGGACGACGCCAAACAACAATTTATACAACACTGGGGCATATTAGGCACACAATGGGGTATCAACCGGACAATGGCACAGATACACGCCTTGCTCCTTGTTTCGCCCGAGCCAATGAGCGCCGATGAGATAATGAGCGAACTGCAGATTAGCCGGGGCAATACCAATATGAATGTGCGGGACCTGATGGACTGGGGCATAGTAGAGAAAGTACTGAAACCCGGTGAGCGCAAAGAATTCTTCTCGGCTGAAAAAGATATATGGGTGGTGGCAATGAAGATAATTAAGGAACGGAAAAGAAGAGAAGTAGAGCCTATTATTAATGCACTGAACCAGCTTAAGGATATTGAGGGTAGTAAGAATGATAAAGAGATTAAAGCATTTACCGACGTGATTACCGATATCCAAAAGTTTGCCGGGCAGGCCAGCAAGGGGGTAGATGGACTGGTGAAAATGGATGAACACTGGTTTGCCGGCACACTGCTTAAATTGTTCAGGTAGTTAAAAGCAATGCATCATAATCAAACCGGGCAACCGGTTTTTAAAGGCAATAATAGTTTCAATAATTTCTGAAAATATCATCACTTCAAAAAGAAAGATTTATGAAAACCATACTGAATCTGAAGCAAGGCGATCTCCTTATCCAGGCACTGGCCCTGTTTATTCCCCTTGTAATATGCTTTATATCCCGAAGTACAGAACCTTTAGTTTTAGCCTATTTCACAGTTGGCGGCACTCAGATAATTAGTTGCCTTGCAAATATTGGTCTGCCCTCAAAACTGAGAAGCGACAGGAGAAAATATTATGAAAGGACATTGGGCTTATTGACACTATTTATTCTGGTAATTAGTCTGATATTGCTGCAAATAGTATGGATTACAGGGTTAATGTTATTAATAGTCAGTCCGTTTCTGGCAATATGGTATGCATTGATTTGTTATGATGAGTTATGCACCATTCAAAGATATGCAGACCGCAAAAAGTATGTCTTGACCAACTAAATTATACCATTATCAAAAGCTGAAATTTTATGAAAACACTACTTCATCTAAAGACAATTGACCTGCTGGTTCAGGCAGTTACACTGTTAATTTCCATACTGTATTTTGCTTATGAGCTGAAATTTGATAGCCTTTATGTATTCTATTTTCTCGTGGGCTCAAATCAGGTACTCAGTTGCATCATCAACATCTTTCTCGACAAAAGATTGAGGGATGGCCACAGAAAAGCTTATGAAGTGCTTTTGGTATTCCTTGGTGCATTGGCAATATTCAGTTTCGTGCTATTTGCTTTAAAAGTTGATGCAGGCAGGGTGTTTGCCGCGATATTGATGTTTTGTTTGGTTTACCTAAGCCCTGGCTTTGCTGTATGGTATTTTATTATCACTATCCAGGATTTCATAAATATTAGAAGATATGCAAGCCGTAAAATCCATATCCCCAACAACTAAAACCACTATTATGCAACTCACTATCCATGCACCGCCCCCCATCTTTCATTTTCCGGTCAATCCTTTCCAATAATAATCAAAAACCAATTTTTATGAACAACATCATTTTGCTTTATGGGCTATATGTGGCCATAACAATAGTAGTAACTGTATGGGTAGCCCGTACTTTATTTAAAAACGGGAAAATATTCCTGGTCGATATTTTTCATGGCAACAAGGAACTGGCCGATGCGGTAAACAATCTGCTGGTAGTAGGCTTTTACCTGATTAATATCGGTTATGCGGTATACACCCTAAGGGTTGCCGACAGGGTAGATTTTGCCCGCGATGTGATTGAAATACTTAGTTTGAAAATAGGAGCAATTATACTTATACTGGGCTGCATGCACTTTATGAACATGTTCATTTTCTTTCGCCTGAGAAGAAGGGCGCTGGATGAGAAAAAACAGCATATGCCTTACGTAACAGGTGGGCCCAGTAAAATTAATTTATAAATTTATTAGGGTGGGGCAATAGCCCTACCTTCTAAATATCATTGGTTATGAAAGATCAGAAAATTGTTATTGCAGGTGGCAGCGGGTTCATAGGTATGCAGTTGGCAGCCCGCTGGGTAAAAGACAATCAGGTAATCATCCTTACCAGAAATAGTAATCATGCTGTAAATAACAGTTACACCAAAGTTACATTAACTGATGGAGTGCAAATGGTGCAATGGGATGGGAAAAATGCCGGCGAGTGGGCTAAAGCACTCGAAGGCTGTGATCTGCTTCTTAACCTTGCCGGGCGCACAGTAAATTGCCGCTATAATGCCCAAAACAGAACAGAAATAATGAACAGCAGGGTAGTTGCTACCCATGTTCTGGGCGAAGCAATAGAGGATTTAAAACAACCTCCTGCCTTATGGATCAATGGTGCATCAACTACTATATACCGCCACGCAGAAGACCGCCCACAGGATGAATTTACCGGAGAAATGGAAAATGATTTTTCGGTTCAGGTTTGTAAACGATGGGAAGCAGCTTTTAATGAAATTCATTTGCCATCGACCAGGAAAGTAATACTCAGGATGGCTATTGTCCTGGGCCAGGGTGGTGTGCTGGTGCCCTATTCCTGGCTGGCTAGATTAGGTATAGGTGGCAAACATGGCAGTGGGCGGCAGATGTTTAGTTGGGTGCATATCGCTGATGTGGCAAGGATAATTGAATGGATTGTTGAACATAAAGAGCAAACCGGTGTATTTAATGCAGCGGCTCCCGGCCCAATACAAAATGCTGAATTTATGCGGCTGCTGAGGCAATTTTATAAAATGCCCGTGGGTATCGCCGCACCCAAATGGTTGCTGGAAATTGCTGCATTTATTCACAGAACAGAAACAGAATTATTGCTGAAAAGCAGGTGGGTATTGCCAACCAGACTACAAAATGAGGGTTTTAATTTTGAATATTCGAAAATGGAAAATGCATTAAGTGGCCTATTATATGTAAAATAGACATCATAAATATTGTTTAAAAGATATTATTTTAGCTCTCTAACTTAAGACTTACGACTACCTAATATATCCAATGTTGATAGCAATATAATATAAACCCATCCATTCCTAAATCAGTTAGGCTTATCTTTGCGCTTCTAAAATAAAATAATATTTATGAAACGTTTCGCAACCACCGTTTGGAATGGTACTGGCAAAGAAGGCAGTGGCCTTGTGTCAACTCAGAGTACTGTATTGAATAATACCCAGTTTTCATGGAAGAGCCGCTTCGAAGAAGGTATTGGCACCAATCCTGAAGAACTGATAGCTGCAGCACATTCAGGCTGCTACACCATGAAGTTTACATTCGTTCTGGGTGGCGCTGGTTTCCCTCCTGAGCAGATATCTACTAAGTGCGATATCACACTGGATGGCGGCGTAATAACCAAAAGTGAACTGACTGTTACAGGTAAAGTACCTGGTATTACTGCTGAAGATTTCCAGAAGTTTGCCCAGGAAGCTCATGAAGGTTGCCTGATCGGTAAATTATACAATTGCGAAAAGGTCCTTGTATCTGCAACTCTACTGTAATATACGTCTTAGCTTATTCAAACGGCCCTGGATGCTATTCCAGAGCTGTTTGTTTTTATGCTGGCCATGAAACTTATAACCCAGTATCACCTTGAAAATTTCATTATCGGTAGCATTTGTGAAACCCAGACCATAGCCGGCATTAAATTCCCAGTCGGGCGAGAAGTCAATATCTATTGCCAGATATAGTTGGTGCTTTTGTTCCTGGTAAGGAGCAATCCTGCCTACCTCACCCAAGCCGCCAAAGTATTCAAAACCCAGGGCCACTTCTTTGGTAACATTATAGCTTCCTTTAAGTGCGGGTGAGAACCCGAAACCGATATTTTCATTAAGTCCATGCAGCGATTTTTCAAATGCGCCATTGAACGAAACATAGAACTTCTTCCAGGTTTTATCTATAATTGGTCTTAATTCAAGTGTCCAGTCATCGGTACTATATTCAAGCTTCTGGTAACCTAATTCAGATGAAAGGCTTAAACCAAACGGCAGATGCCAGTTTTCAGGAGCAGTAATGCGTGGCCTGATATGACTGCCAACTATGGTTGTCCGGTTGTCTAGGCCTATAGCATTAAACAGGTAAAAACCGGTTTCAAACCAAGGAGTAAAACCATGCGTAATTTCGATGGTTTCATGGCATATATTATGAGTTGGCAGCACGCCATCATGTGAATATGTCTGTCCTCCAAAAGTAAAGTTGCTATGCAGCTCTAACATAGTAGCCCCTTTCTCCAGAGTAGGAGCGCCATAAACCTGGATCTCATAATTTTCCTGTGCACGCAACTGGCCATAGACTAATAGCAAAAAGAAACTAAAAACCGACTTCATTATTCAGGTAGTTGTGGTTTGAGAAACACAAAAGTAAAATATTGGAAAGTGGGAAAGGAGAAAATTGGATATTAAATTTTATATATTTTATTTAATTTAATGTGTTTTATTTTTAGCCAATCACCTATTTGTGGACCAGAGCCAATTAATGCTGTTAATGAAGATACTTAATTGTTCTGTATGCCTGTCTAACAGCCTGATAAAATTTTTGAAATGATGGTAATCGCTCCAAAGTATCCAAACCTAATTTTTGCCCTATTGGTTGATACAATTCGCCAATAGTTAAATCATTCCTTCTTTTTTTAGGAAGGTTTTGCCTTGCAATACGAATAGCCTCCTCAATTGTATATTTTGGATCAGCGATAGTTTCTGGTGCTCTATGCAGGCCTAAATCGAAGTTACGAAGGTCCGTACCGATTTCCGATTTTATAAGCTCAATATCTGCAAGCATCCATGCCTCGGACATATGAACCGGAACAACTGGAACGAGATTGCTGCAAAAATCATCATTCTTGTGATTTTGCATTTCTTCCATCAGAGGTAAAATTTTATTCTCGAAAACTGCACGATCAGAATTATCGTCTGCATCTGTATGCACACAAAGTACCATCACTCCTTGGTCAAATGCCATTTCTGAACCCTGCATAATCTGCTCAACAAACGGACCTGCATTTTTAGAAATTGTTATTAGTGGTAACACTTCGACATCCTGATCACAATCGAATGCTATCAACTCAAATGTTCGTTGAATAACACTCTCTAGAAACCTTGTATCAGTGGTGCCCTCAGTTGTAAATCCTATTATCAGTTGGCTCATCCTTCAAGTGCTTTTAATGCTTTTTCTGAATCAACTGAATCTAAGATCTTCTGTACTTCGCTCAATGTTAGTTTTCTTTCCTGTTCTGTAGAAAACAACTGCAATTGTTTGCCACTATCCGTTTTTTTAATGACCTGTGTTGTTCTGGTAACGCGAACTTTGGATTTATGGCCATTAAAATTGCCTATAAATGCGTGTTGGCTGCATAACCAGACAGAAACATTAAAATCGTATTCCCATTGAATCAATTTCCCTATCAAAACCGGGGAATGTGTATTTACAATTACTTGTCGTAGCGTTTTTTCGTCTTCGCTGAGATCGGAACTCAGGTCTTTCAACAATTTAGCCATTGCAGCTATTCTGAATGGGTGAATACCATTTTCCGGTTCTTCAAAGCATAATAATCCGGAATGCTTTTCATCATATTCTAAAATGCAAAGAGCTAGTAATCGTAATGTACCTTCAGATAATACTCTGGAGGAGAAAAATTTTCCTTCTTCTCCTTTTAATTTAATTAAATATTGTGCATTCGCTTTATCATCATAAACATCTACATCTGTAAAATTTGGTAAGAATGTATTTAACTTACGCGAAATTTCTTTAATAGTATAAGGGTCAGTTTGTTTAATTCGGAATAATGCAGCAGGCAGGTTCTTGCCAGAATGTGAGATAGTATCCTTAAGGCCAGCATCCTGTCTTGTTGGTTCTCGTAAATCTGCAGGATTTAGTTGAAGAAATTTCCAGTTCCTTATTTCTTCGCGAGTAGCATAAGCATGTGGATAATCTATAGAACTAATTCCACCCAGAACAGTTTGTTTCAATACCTTTATGGGAAATTGTTTCCCTAAAGAATTTCCATCTTGGCGAATTTGTATAGCAATGGTATCTCTAGATTTATCGGTCCTAATAAAAGGCTCTTTTGATCCACCTAACTTAAGTGTCTTCCATAAATGGTTTGATTTTTTACCCATTTGTTGAATCCAAATATCATTTTCAGGAACAATTTTTTCTAAACTTTCGTGGGTAATTGTCAATATCTGGATTCCTAATTCGTTTATTGTTCTGGCAATTGACAGTTGATATCTAAGTCTGGTATTGTTTAATTCTGCTTCACCCCCCCAGTTATCTTTTATTTTGCGATTAACCAACATTTCAACTACAAAATCCATTTCTGTTTGATACAAATCTTCACCATATTGTGTAAAGAGTTCATTTGGATTGCCCCTTTGCTCACTGAAAGCAGTTTTAAGGTCGGTATCTGCAAGCCGTGATAATAATTGAAGAGCATCGAAAAGGTTACTTTTTCCCGATGCATTTACACCTGCAATTACTGTAAGGGGAGTAAAAGCCATCTCAAAATTCTGGAATGACTTAAACCCGTTAATTTTGATATATGTCAGCATGTTATTACCCTTAGTATTTTGCTATTTCGTAAAATCATACAAATCTAATAAAACAAAAAACTGAAACCAGTATTATTAGTTTCAGTTTATTGTCAGAAGTATAAACTATTTAATTTGCATACTCACTCATAAACTTGATGCGCATCATTTTCAGGTGCTCAACGCTTACATCGCGGTCTTTAAACTCCTCGAATGCACTATCCATATCGTCGTCGTGGCTGTTGCGGAAGTAATCGAATATATCTTCCTGCTCATCTTCATCCAGTTCCTGCTCCAGGCAGTAATCCAGGTTCAGGCGGGTGCCGCTGGCCACAATGGTTTCCATCTCTACGAGCAAGTCGGGAAGTGTGAGGCCTTTGTTTTTTGCTATTGTTTCGAGCGGTATTTTCTTATCAATATTCTGTATGATGAATACCTTCATGCCGCTCTTGTTCACCACGCTCTTCATTACAAAATCATCTGGTTTTGTAATGTCGTTTTCTTCCACATATTTTGCAATCAGGTCTACAAATTTCCGGCCATACCTTATGGCTTTACCCTTACTTACGCCCTGAATTTTTTCCAGTTCGGGCAGGGTAGTAGGGTAGTTGGTTGCCATATCCTCCAGCGAGTTTTCCAGGAAAATAACGAACGGCGGCAGGTTCTTTTCGCGGGCTACCTGCTTACGCAGGTCTTTGAGCAATTCAAAAAGTACCGGATCGGTGGTAGCAGGGCCGCCGCCACCTACAGTTGTTTCATCATCATCGGCTGTAGCATCTTCGTACTGGTGATTGAGGGCAACCATGATTGAATATGGCTTCTTCAGGAATTTATGCCCTTTCTCGGTTATTTTCAGTAATCCATATTCTTCAATATCCTTACGGATCATTCCTTCCAGCATCATCTGGCGGATCAGTGAATTCCAGAAATTTGAATCCATCTGCATTACCAGGCCCTTACCGAATGATTTCAGCTTTTCGTGCCTGAATGTATGTATTTGCGGATTGGCACGGCCCAGGATGATGTTTACAACATAATCAATCCCGAAGCGTTCATCCAGCTCTATAATTGCATCAAGAGTTATTTTTACACTGTCTTTTACTTCCAGTTTTTCTTTCGGGTGCCTGCAGTTGTCGCAATTGCCGCAGTTTTCCTGCTTGTATTCTTCACCGAAATAATGAAGCAATAATTTGCGCCTGCATACACCGCTTTCCACATACGCCAGAGTCTCAGATATCAGCTGGCCGCCCATTTCCCTTTCACTCAATGGTTTATCGCGCATCAGGTGTTCCAGCTTCTGAACATCCTTATGTGAGTAGTAGAGCATGCATTTGCCTTCCATACCATCGCGGCCTGCCCTGCCTGTTTCCTGGTAGTAATTCTCAAGTGATTTAGGTACGTTATAATGGATTACAAAACGCACATCGGGCTTATCTATACCCATCCCGAAGGCGATGGTGGCAACAATAACATCCACTTTTTCCATCAGGAACTGATCCTGCCTCTGGCTTCTGAGCGGTCCTTCCAGACCTGCATGATAGGCAACAGCTGTAATGCCGTTTGCCTGAAGCGTATTGGCCAGTTCTTCTGTGGTTTTGCGATTGAGGGTATAAATAATGCCACTCTTACCCCTCATTGTATTAATGAACTTGACAATGCTTTTTAAAGTCCCCTCTTTACTTACTTTAGGGACAATTTCGTAATAAAGATTGGCCCTGTTGAAGGAATCAATGAAAATATTAGGTTCCTGAAGTTCAAGGTTTTTAACAATATCGTCCTGAACTTTTGGTGTTGCGGTAGCGGTAAGCGCAATAATAGGCAGATCCTTATTGATCATATTGATCATATCGCGCAGCTTGCGGTATTCAGGCCTGAAATCATGTCCCCATTCTGAGATACAATGGGCCTCATCTACTGCAATAAAAGAAATAGGCAGATCGGAAAAGAAAGAAATATTCTCCTGCTTGGTTAATGTTTCCGGGGCCACATAGAGCATTTTCGTGCGGCCATCTGTAAGGTCGGATTTAACTTTTTTCTGCTGGGCCTTACTTAATGTTGAGTTCAGGAAGTGGGCTATATTGTCGCGAGTGCTATAACCACGAATCAGGTCAACCTGGTTTTTCATCAGGGCAATAAGTGGGGAAACAATTATTGCCACCCCCTCGCTGAGCAGCGCAGGCAACTGATAACATAATGATTTACCGCCACCTGTAGGCATTATTACAAATGTATCATTACCATCGAGGATGCTCCTGATTATCTTTTCCTGCTCACCTTTAAAGGTATCGAAACCAAAATATTGTTGTAGTTCTTTCTTAAGGTTCAATTTAGCATTAGCGTTACTAACTGCTTGCATATGTATATTTTTAACTAAAAGTTTATAAAAAGTGGTTTAAGGTTAAAAAACCTAGCTTACTTTTTTTGAAGATTGCGAATTTACGACAGTTAAGGTAGATAAAATTCAGTTAATCTGCAACTATTTTGTTATAAAATAAATTTATTAATACATAATATCAAAATGGAACGAATAATTGGGATTTTGCTAATGCATTAAAAAAAGGCAATATCAGTTAAATGGTGCGATTGTTAAAAGGTCTGATTGAATAAATGCACCTCAAGGGAGTCTTGACATTCAGATAACAAAGATGCTGTGGATTTATTCAATATCGGGTGAATATAATCTGGTGCAATTTCTGTCAGTGGCACTAAGGTAAAGCGCCTCAAATGTAGATATGGATGGGGGATAATAAGATCAGGTAAATTTACAACCTCATCATTGAAAAATAATATGTCTATATCTATAATTCTTGGTCCCCATTTAATATCCCGATGCCTGCCGAGTAAAATCTCGATATGGAGAATGGATTCTAATAGCTGGTGAGCGGTTTGGCTGGTTTGTATAGTTATAACCATATTCAGAAAATCGGGCTGGGCATTAATGCCCCATGCAGCCGTTTCAAATAACGACGATTTTCTGATTATATGTCCGCAGCTTTCAGCAATCCGATCTATAGCCTTGCTGATCCATAAAACCCGATCGCCTTCATTGCTGCCTAAAGAGAGGTAGGAGGTATTCATTTGGCGACAAATGTAGGGTTTACGATTTATGATTGATAAATTCCTTTTTCATTAAATTGTTGCTCAGAATGCTAAATATATCCAATGCAGGAAGTAGCAATAAAATAACCTTAAAATCACCCAAGTTGTTCTGAAGGCCCTATGTATATTTGCAAATAAATAAAAAGTAAAATTATGAGAGAGTTTTTTAAGATGTTTTTTGCTTCGTTGCTGGCTATGGTGATTGCAGGTGTTATTTGTTTCGGCATTTTTATAGCCGGTATCGCAGCCCTGGGTACAGCATTATCGGATAAAGAAAACAAAAAGAAAAGTGGTAATGTAATTGTGATTGATGTATCTAAAAAAATACATGAACAGGGTTCAACCAATTCACTGGCTATGCTTAGCGATGGCAATGGCAGCGAGTCGGGACTTTATGAAATAATGAAAGCTTTGGGTCATGCAAAAAAAGATGATAATGTAAAAGGTATATTACTGAAATTATCTCCTGCGAACAATGGATGGGCCACAAGCCAGCAATTACGCATGGCCCTGAAGGATTTTAAGAGTTCAGGCAAATTTATTTATGCCTATGGCGAAAATATTACACAGGGCGCTTACTTCCTGGCTTCGGTTGCCGACAGTATTTATCTTAATCCGGCAGGTGGTATTGAGCTGAAGGGATTTGCCACTGTTATGCCTTTCTTTAAGGGTACCCTAGAGAAACTGGAACTGGAACCGGAAATATATTATGCAGGGAAATTCAAAAGTGCAACTGAACCCTTCAGGGCAGATAGAATGAGCGAGCCCAACAAGGAACAGATAAGAGCCTACCAGGGCGGCATGTGGAATGAGTTTCTAAGCGCAGCAGCTGAGTATACTCATACCGATAATGCCGCAGTAAACCAACTGGCACAGGATGGTTCAATACAATTCCCAGCCGATGCTGTGAAATACAAAATGGTTGCCAGCCTTAATTTCTGGGATCAGGTGGAGAGCAGGATGAAAGCAAAAACAGGTAAAAAAGAGAGTGAAGAAGTAAAGTATATCAACATCAACGATTATGCATTTTCGCATAAAAATGATGAGAAATACAACAGCAAAAAAATTGCTGTGCTGATAGCTGAGGGTGATATTGTAGATGGCGAAGAAACTGAGGAACACCAGATTGCGTCAAAAGATTTTTGTGAGGCTATAAGGAAGGTTGCAAAAGATACATCGATCAAGGCTGTGGTATTGCGTGTCAATTCACCGGGCGGCAGCGCTCTGGCATCCGAGGTTATACTGCGTGAACTGGAATTGCTGAAACAAAAGAAACACCTGATTGTATCCATGGGCGACTATGCAGCATCGGGAGGATATTATATATCCAGCATGGCCGATAGTATTTTTGCATTGCCTAACACTATTACCGGCAGTATTGGTGTATTCGGGATGCTGTTCAGTATGGATAAGCTGGCCAAAAATAAACTGGGAATCGTATTCGATGAAGTGAAAAATGCTCCATATGCCGATTTTCCAACAGCTACACGACCGCTATCGGCTGAAGAAGGCAAACGTATGCAAAACTCTATAGACACAGTATATGCTTTGTTTAAAAACCATGTGGCTAAGGGCCGTCACCTGGAACCTGCTTTTGTAGATAGCATTGCCCAGGGACGTGTGTGGACAGGCACAGATGCTAAAGCGAGAGGACTGGTAGATGCTATAGGTGGTATAGATAGAGCAATCACTTCAGCTGCAGGCATGGCCAACCTGAAAGAATTTAAGGTAGTTACTTATCCAGAACCTACTGACAAACTGGAAGCACTGCTTAAAAAACTGGGTGTGAACAAAGCATCTGCCAGCGCAGAGATTAAAGCAGCCATGAAACAGGAAATAGGTGAGCAGGGCTACTCATGGTATGAGAAGATACAGGACCTGCGCAAAATAAACGGCAAGGCGATGATGTCGATGCCTTTTGTGCCGGTGGTGGAGTAAAAAGTTTGGAGAGATGTCTCTCAAATATTTATAAGATTTAATCTATAATTTAAGAACACCTTCCTTACGGGGAGGTGTTCTTATATTTGTATATGCAAAAGAAAAGGCCGGTAATACTTATTACTAATGATGACGGTATCAATTCTCCCGGAATCAGGGCGCTGGTAGAATCTGTAAGAGACCTGGGGCAGGTTATAGTACTGGCCCCTGATAGCCCGCAATCGGGTATGGGACATGCCATAACCATTGGCGACCCGCTGCGGCTGGATAAAGTGGATGTTTTCCCCGGTATAGAATCGTGGCAGTGCAGCGGCACCCCTGCCGACTGTGTGAAACTGGCCCGAGACAAAATTCTCCATGCAAAGCCAGATCTTTGCCTTAGCGGCATCAATCACGGCGCCAACCATTCAATCAATGTCATCTATTCCGGTACTATGAGCGCTGCTATGGAGGCCGCCATAGAAGGTGTGCCATCAATAGGGCTTTCGTTGTTGGATTACCGCTATGATGCCGATTTTGCAATGGCAGGGAAAGTAGCTCATGAACTGGCGCAAAGAATGCTTGCGAAACAAATGCCTGAGCATATACTACTAAATGTAAATATCCCCAAAGGACCAATAGCAGATTTTAAAGGCATGAAGATATGCCGCCAGGCATATGCCAAATGGGCCGAAGAATTTGATCATCGGGTTGATCCGCGCGGTAAAGATTATTACTGGATGACCGGAAAATTTGTGAATATGGACAAACATCCCGGCACTGATGTGGAGGCGCTGAAAGATGGCTATGTATCGATAGTACCCATACGGATAGACTTTACAGACACTAAAATGAAAGCCTGAATAGAGGAAGAATGGAGTGACCTTGCCTAGGTGTTTGGGATTTAGGATTTGGGATTTGGAGTTTGGTTTTTGGTTTTTGGGAATTTGGAATTTAGAGTTTGGAGTTTGGTTTTTGGGATTTAGTTATGCAAATTCCATAATTGTCAGGCCCAATTCCCACTGACAAATTCCCAATTCCATAATTATCAGGCCAAATTCCGAATAACAAATTCCCAATTCCTAACTTTACGCTATGGTTTATAAAGTTATCGGGCTGATGTCGGGGAGTTCGTTGGACGGGCTCGATATTGCCTATGTGCAACTGGAGGAGATAAGAGGCAACTGGAGTTATAAAATACTGAATGCCGAATGCCTCCCATACCCCGATAAATGGATTGCTGACCTGAGGCATGCCTCTGACCTGCGCATGAGCGAATTCCTGAAACTGAACACCCGTTATGGCAAATACCTTGGAGAGCAGATCAATGATTTTATTGACAAATATAACCTTGGCCACAAGGTACATTTCATAGCATCGCACGGGCATACTGTTTTTCATGAACCCGAAAATAACACTACTTGCCAGATAGGCGATGGCGCTGCAATTGCTGTTACCACCGGGTTGCCGGTTATTAATGACCTCCGGTCAATGGACGTGGCATTGGGTGGTCAGGGCGCACCTATTGTGCCAATTGGAGACAGGCTTCTTTTTGGAGGGTATGATTACCTGCTCAATATAGGCGGTATAGCCAATATTACTGTGCAGCATCCGGGGAATAATATCGGGGCTGAGAATGCCGATTTAGCTGGGCAGACACGCGGGTCTGCCCCTACACCGGCAATGATTGCCTTTGATGTATGCCCTGCCAACCAGGTACTCAATGCCCTTGCACAGCGCGAGGGTTTGCCATATGATGATGGCGGTGGACTGGCGGCCAAAGGGTCATTGCTGGCCGATGTGCTGGATGACCTGAATGATGATAAATACTACAAACTTACTCCGCCCAAATCGCTCAGTAATGATGCAGCAGTGGAGATAGTATTCCCGAAGCTCTACGAGAGCAGCCATAATAACTACGACCAGTTGCATACCATTTGCCGGCATGTAGCAGAGCAAGTTGCAGCAGCGGTAAAATTATTTCCTCATGGCAAGGAGGAGGCTTCTATGTTGGTTACAGGTGGCGGCGCTTTCAATACTTTTCTCATCATGCAACTGGAGCAAACGCTTGAACCACTTAAGGTAAAAGTATTAGTACCCGAACCAGAGGTGATTAAATTCAAAGAAGCACTGGTAATGGCTTTAATTGGCACACTTAGATGGCGTGAGGAAGTAAATGTGCTGAGCAGTGTAACCGGTGCAAGCAGGGATAGTGTGGGCGGGGCTTTGTGGCTGGGGTGATAAGTGATAAGTGATAAGTGGTAAGTGGTAAGTGGTAAGTGGTAAGTGATAAGTGATAAGTGATAAGTGATAAGTGATAAGTGATAAGTGATGCGGTGGGAGCCTTATTTTAGTGGGGGAT
>CAIVEH010000261.1 GCA_903904855.1 uncultured Bacteroidota bacterium
AAAAACGGAAGTTCTTAAAGTTAATCTTGAGGCGGATTGACGTAAGCCACCAGAGTGCGACTAATCTGCACCGACTCAAGATTAATTTCAGACTTCCTCTATTGACAGATTTGAATGGAATTATAAAGCATAATCCTGCCAGCACGACATACATTAAAAATACCGCTAAGTATTTTCAAACGGCTGGAAGCATTGATAATACTGGGGCACCAGATATTAGCCGAACGCTTCACTCCACCGTTACCGACTTAGCCAGATTGCGGGGCTGATCTACATTGCAACCGCGCATGATGGCAATATGGTAGGCCAGCAACTGCAGCGGCACAATGGTAATAAGCGGCGAAAGTATCTCTTCGGTCTCCGGCACTTCAATAATATGGTCGGCAAGAGCGCGGATCTGGGTATCGCCTTTATGCACTACAGCAATGATCTTTCCTTTACGGGCTTTAACCTCCTGCACATTCGAAACAATTTTTTCGTAGGCGCTCTGGTTGGTAGCTAGGAAAACCACAGGCATATTCTCATCAATCAGTGCGATAGGGCCATGCTTCATCTCAGCAGCCGGATAACCTTCGGCATGGATGTAAGATATCTCTTTAAGCTTCAAAGCCCCTTCCAGAGCCACAGGGAAATTGTAGCCACGACCGAGGTAAAGGAAATTGGAAGCGTCTTTATAAATAGCAGCTATTTCCTTGATCTGGGCATCGAGCAGCAGTGTTTCTTCTATCTTTTTAGGGATGTTTTCGAGCTCATACAGAATCTCCCTGAGTTTGGAAACAGGTATGGTACCTTTCACCATTGCCAGTTGCAAAGCAATCAGCGTAATTAATGATATCTGGGTTGAGAATGCCTTTGTTGAAGCCACACCTATTTCGGGTCCGGCATGGGTGTAAGAACCGGCATGAACAGTGCGGGCGATGGATGATCCGATAACATTACACAAGCCGTAAATAAGCGCCTGGCGCTCCTTGGCCAGTTGTATGGCAGCCAGCGTATCGGCGGTCTCGCCCGACTGGGATATGGCAATTACCACATCTTTGTCAGAAATGATGGGGTTACGGTACCTGAATTCGGAAGCATATTCCACCTCTACAGGCACCCTTGCGAGGTCTTCGATCAGGTACTCGCCTATAAGCCCTGAATGCCAGGAAGTTCCACATGCAGTGATGATAAAACGCTCAGCCTTGTCAATGCGGTTAATGTATTCGTCCAGGCCACCGAGCTTTATCCAGCCCTGCTGGGCATTCATACGTCCGCGCAGGGAGTCTTCAATAGCTTTGGGCTGCTCATATATTTCCTTGAGCATAAAATGCTCAAAACCGCCTTTTTCAATCATTTCGATTGAAAATTCGATCTTCTGGATTTCAGGCGACTTTTCTACATTGCCCAGGGTACGAATTGAGTAAGTACCATCGCGATTAACAACAGCATACTCCTGCTCTTCGATATAAACTACATTCTTTGTATATTCAATAATAGGCGAAGCATCGGATGCGATGTAAAATTCATCATCACCAATGCCTATAACCAAAGGGCTGCCTTTGCGGGCGGCAATAAGCTGATCGGGATTGTTTTTATTGAGAATAACGATTGCATAAGCGCCTACTACTTCATTAAGCGCTATACGAACGGCATTATCGAGGGTGGTATTTTCTTTTTTCTGAACTTCCTCAATAAGGTTTATCAGGATTTCGGTATCGGTATCTGAATGAAACACATAGCCGCGACCAATCAGCAATTCTTTGAGCGAAGAGTAGTTTTCAATGATACCATTATGTATTATAGCAAGGTTTCCGGATTGAGAAAGATGAGGGTGTGCATTGCGGTCATTAGGCTCACCATGTGTAGCCCAACGGGTGTGACCGATACCGATAGTGGCGGCAGTATGGGCATTATCTACAATCTGTTCAAGATCTGTAACTTTTCCTGCCTTTTTAAAAACGGTCATTCCGCCATTTAGTAAGGCGATACCGGCACTGTCGTAGCCCCTGTATTCCAGTCGTTTAAGGCCCTTAATCAGGATTGGAAAAGCCTCCTTTTTACCAATGTATCCTACAATACCACACATAATAGATTAGTGATTAGTCAATTGAGAATAAGTAACGATTAATTTAGCACGATAATTACTATCAGGATAATTGCCCCCACCAGCTACCAAATGATAAGCGCCATAGAAATCCTGAGATCCATTGACCTGTAAATGAATGGTATCATTTTTCATAGATAATGAGTACATGACTTCGCGGGGTATATCAATAGTAAATGTCTGATGGATATTGGCGCCAAAACCTGTATGCAGATAACCATCCAGAACAGCCAGAGGCGAAGTACTGTATAACGGATAGCGGTCGGCAATATTATAGGCTACACCAGCACCTGCCCCGGGCGGGTAAAGCGCATTGGCAATTCCTGTGGGATATAACCTTATGGGAGGATAAAAAGTATCGGTGGTGGCAAAAGCAGAGTTGAACTGTGGTAAAAGTGTTAACTGCAGTTCAGCTTTGCAAATAATACCAGCCGGCAAGGATTTGATTTTGGGAATAACCACATCAATACTAGCGCCGGGTTGATTCTGCAATGCAATGATATCAGTTCTTGCTTTTCCGGCCTGCAGAAGCTGATTTACCGGATAGTGGCTGTAGGAACGGGAAATACTATTGAAATGCGCGCAATAGGAAGTATTGAAATTATATAATAAATATTTACCCGAATCTGTAGTAGAACCGGTAGTATGATAATAAACTGCAACTCCAGCCTGCGAAAAATCGGTAATACCATCGAGTCTGAAGTAAGGCATGGCATTGGATGAATTACGGCTATCAGCAACACGAAGGCAAATACCATTAAATGCATTCATGAAATCCTGGTTCGGATTGGTACTTGTACCTGAAATATTCAGAATGGCATTACTGAGACGTTTCTTAATAACAGGTAAATTAAGTGGTATACGCAAACCCGGATGATTTTTATCCAATACATTAGGATACAGGTCAGCTGAGTCCCTGAGATGATAAATATTAATGGTAGTTGGAGCGCTGAGCGGATTGGCTACATCAATAGGTTTAGAGGAATTGGAATAATAACCATTTCCAAGCATCATGGTATCGAGCATGTAAAAAACCTGGTAGGTCTGGGTATAGCTGCTCCCGGTGGCTGCTGTGGTATCGCCCCATGTGAAACCGCTGTAAGGCATGATGAGAAATGCGCTATCCAGGGTAAGGCCTGTAAAGGTATCGGTACTTGGGTATTGAGGCACTATCTGGAAATAAGTGGCACCAGTCATATTACCGAAGAATGGATCGGTGATGGAACCAATTCCCTGATAAATCGGCACCCCACCAATATTTGTACTGGTTACAGCAGAATCGCTGTAATAAGTAAAAGTATTACAGGGAAGAGCAACAGAATAGATGCCAACGGCATTATTGGAAGGGGAAATTTTAGAATTAATCAGAACATTTTCATGACAACTAAACTGGATGAAAATGGCAAAAGAAAACAATATTACAATACTAGTTGTATGAATTAGTCGTTTCAAAATGTTGAATTTGAATGCTAAGTTGGCAAAAATAATACTAAGACTCTGTTAAGCTTTTATAGAGGTCGAGTAACGGAGTTACATCTTCCTTCCAGGCTGTTTCATATTTAAGTACTTTTTTATAACGACTTGGTTTTAATTCATCAGTTACCTTTTTATCCATTTTTTCAGAACCATACACAACAACATCTGCACTTTTGCCTGCACCTATCGTCAAAGCTGTATTAGTACCATCCTTAAAGGGTTCCAGATCCTTGTCCTTAATTTCACTGCTGATCATAGCTTTCTTCATGAAATTAGTATTCAGAACTTCCTTGAATTGATTAGCCTGTGCGGTGTAAATAATTTTTGAATACCCAAAAACCGGTTCCTTTTTATAAGTAGTTTTAAGGTAAAGTGGTATGAGAGAGGTCATCCAGCCATGACAATGAATTACATGTGGAGGCCAGCCAAATTTTTTAACTGTTTCCAATGCGCTTTTGCAGAAAAATATCATTCTTTCGCCATTATCATCATGAAAATTATCCTGGTCGTCGCGGAAAACAGACTTACGTTTGAAATAATCTTCATTATCCATAAAATATACCTGGAGCCTTGCATTGGGCAATGAAGCTACTTTAATGATCAGCGGATAGTCATCTTTATCTATAATGACATTGATACCGGATAACCTGACAACCTCATGCAATCTGTGCCTTCTTTCATTGATAACTCCGAAACGGGGCATAATAACACGAACTTCCAGTCCGGAGTCAAAAGTCTTAATAGCCAGTTTATTAAGTATCTGGGCAAAATCAGTAAACTCTGTATAGGGAGAAAGTTCGTTGGCAATAATTAAAACACGTTTCTTTGTGTCTGCAGACATGCGCTCAAAAATTAATTTTTGGTGTAAAAAATTTGCAATGGTCTGCAAAATTACGAAAATATTGAATTCCAACCGTACTTTGCAGGCGGAAAGCCAAAAATAATCTTATGGTGATTTTTAAAAATGTAAAAGACATACAGCAATTTATAAGTGATAAGAAAGCCCTGGGAAGCAAGGCAGGCTTTATTCCGACCATGGGCGCGCTACATGCCGGACATATCTCCCTTGTTGAAAAAGCGAGGCACGATGGGATGTTTACTGTGTGCAGTATATTTTTAAATCCCACCCAATTCAACAATAAAAGTGACTTTGAAAAGTATCCGGTGTCTGTTGAAGGGGATATTGAACTACTGTTGAAGGCCGGGTGCGATGTTTTATTTTTGCCTCCGGTTTCTGAAATTTATCCTGATGGAGTTGACCACACAGAAACTTTTGATTTCGGTTACCTGGATGCTATACTGGAGGGAGCCCGCAGGCCCGGGCATTTCAAAGGAGTGGGACAGGTAGTTGCCAGATTGCTGGATATTGTACGGCCTGACTTCCTTTACCTTGGACAGAAAGACTACCAGCAATGCATGGTAATCAATAAGTTGGTGGCCATTCGTGGCATGAAGGATGTAACTGTAAAAGTATGCCCAACCGTAAGGGAAGCAGATGGCCTGGCCATGAGCTCGCGCAACAGGCGGCTGACTGAATCTCAAAGGGCAATTGCAGGAACCATTTACCAATGCCTGGTTTCTATAGAATCAAAACAGGCCACTACCCCATTTGCAATTGTGAGGAAAGAATGTGAGGATATTCTTGTGGCAAAAGGCTTTGTGCCGGAATATGTGGCATTGGCTGATGCCAGGGATTTAATCCTGCTGGAAAATTTTGAGACCGGCAGGCCTATGGTAGCTTTGATAGCTGCCTGGACCGGGGAAATAAGGCTGATAGATAATGTAGTGCTGGAATAGATAGTAAATATATTTTTTGTACCTTTAGATATAAAATTGCATTTTATGAATACCATTTCAATTCATGTCCCTGATTCATTAGCTTATTGCTATGAACATGCAGATGAAGAAAAGAAAAAGAAAGCTGAGCAATACATCAATTAATGGCTAAACTATTATTTCAATAGTAAAACAACTGATGACCCCATTACTGATATTATGAAACGCACCAGTGAAATAGCCAGGAAAAACGGACTAACCCCTGAAATATTAGAAGAATTGCTGAAAGATGAGGAATAATTGCTTCGTTTTTGATACCAATGTTTTATTAAGTGCTTTGCTTAATGAAAACAGTAACCCGGCAAAGGCATATAATCTAGCCAGAAAAAAAGGGGCTATTTTGGTTTCAAAAGAAATTTCGGATGAATATCTAGATGTATTTTCAAGAGGAAAATTCGAAAAGTATGCTCCACTTCCATTTAAGTTGGCTTTTATTGAAAAGGTAATAAATTCCTCAATTCCGGTTATCATTAATACAACAATTAAAGAATGCATTGACCCCAAGGATGATAAATATCTGACTCTTGCCGTAAATGGAAATGCGGTCTGTATTATCACCGGAGACAACCATTTATTGGAAAGGCACCCCTTTCGGGGAATACCTATTTTAAAACCAATCGATTTTCTAAATGAATACAAAATCACTTAGCCTTGGCATTGATATTGGCGGAACAAATACTGCTTACGGGCTTGTAAACCGCCGTGGTGAAATTATTGCCAAAGGCAGCATTCCCACTAAAGGACATGACACAGTAGAAGATTATATAGCAGCGCTGCAAAAAGAACTCTTTCCGTTATTGGCTAAAGCAGGGATAGAACATATAGCCGGAGCTGGAATTGGCGCACCAAACGGCAACTTTTATACAGGGGAAATAATATTTGCTCCCAATCTGCCATGGAAAGGAATAATACCACTGGCAAAACTTATCAGTGAGGCGCTGGACATTAAGGCTGTTTTAACCAACGATGCCAATGCAGCAGCCATAGGTGAGATGGCATATGGCGCGGCAAAGGGAATGAAGGATTTTATAATAGTAACTCTGGGCACAGGCCTTGGAAGCGGGTTTGTAGCCAATGGTCAACTGATATACGGCCATGACGGGCTGGCTGGGGAATTGGGGCATGTTATAGCAGTGAGAAATGGCAGGCAATGCAATTGCGGACGAAAGGGTTGCCTGGAAAGATATGCATCGGCAACAGGACTGGTGATAACTGCAGATTTATGGCTGGATGAAAGGAATGATGAAACGCAACTCAGAGCGCATAAGGGTAAACTGACTGCAAGAATGATTCAGGATGCGGCAAGGAATAGCGATGTATTGGCGTTGGAGCTTTATGAATACACCGCAGCCATTCTGGGACAAACTTTGGCCGATATGGTAGCTATTACTTCGCCTGAAGCTATTGTGTTTTTTGGCGGGTTGGCAAATGCTGGTGATATGCTGTTGGTGCCGGTAAAAAAACACATGGAGGATAATCTGCTGAACATTTATAAAAACAAAGTAACGCTGCTGCAATCCGCACTGCCCGATGCTGATGCTGCTATATTGGGGGCAAGTGCGCTGGCATGGTAGAAAACAAACCCCAAATCTCACCCCAAACCCCTGAAGGGGCTTCACTGGTGAATTGAATTTCAGCTTCTTATTATTTATTGGGTTTGTCAAGTAAGGTATCAGGAATAAATGCTCTGATTTTTGTAAAATCCTGCCAATTTTTATTCCTGTAATTTCACCACCTTTTCCTGTATGAGCAAATCTCCCTGTTCATTGAATACCCTGACAAAATACAAGCCAGTTGGGAATTCTGAAATGGAAATAGTTTTGGTATTTGCAGCTGATTTTATTAGCTGGCCAAGGGTGTTGTAAATTTTTATATGGGGGTTTGAAAAGCCTTTGATATTGATGTCGCCTATGGTAGGGTTTGGTGCGATAGAAATTAAAGTGGTATTACCAGTGGGGTTTATTTCAGTTGGCAAGGCAGAAACGGTAACCTGGAACTGAGCCATTGATGTTCCACAGCTATTGGTAACGGTATAATAAATTGTATCAACTCCGGGCGAGATACCTGTTACGACGCCTGAAGAAATTGTTGCATGGCCGTTTGATACCCTCCAGTTTCCGCCGGTAACTGTATCTGTTAAAGTAATGGTATGGCTGGTATAAACACCTGTAAGCCCGATGATGGTTCCGGCATCCAGGTTGCAGGTAAGTTTTACCACCCAGGCATCATAAGCGCCATGGTTGCCGGTGACATCGCCATCGTTTGAACCACTGACACCACCTACCATGTACCCTCCTGAAATCTGCGTAACACACACGCCCTGTTCCAAGCCAGTTCCACCTAAGGGTTTCTGCCACTGGAGTAATCCGGCCTTATCAATTTTGACAACCCAAAAATCCTCCCCGCCATGGTTTCCAAATACATCCCCGTCATTCGACTGACTTAATCCGTTAATGATATACCCGCTATCCAATGTCTGCACGATGGAAGTAGCATTTTCAAAATTGCTGCCTCCATAAGTATTTTGCCATTGAATGGCACCGGTATCATTTAATTTCACCACCCAGTATTCTCCCATTGCATGCCTTAGGATAACATCGCCATCCATTGATTGGGTAGGCCCTGCAAAAATGTAACCACCATCAAATGTTTGCTGCATCGACGTTACAAATTCCTGTAAACTGCCACCTAAACATTTCTGCCATTGTATAGCTCCTGTATCATTTAATTTTACTACCCAATCATCTTGCCCGCCATGATAACCGGCTACATTGCCATCACTCGATGAGGTAGCGCCAGCAACTATATATCCGCCATCTGAGGTTTGTTGGACTGAATAGGCAAAATCATAACTGCTACCTCCTAAAGATTTCTGCCACTGAATGGCGCCAGTATCATTTATTTTTACTACCCAGAAATCGCCTGCGCCATGATTGCCGGAAACATCGCCACCATTTCCAGAATTCAAACCAGCAAAAATATATCCGCCATCAGTAGTTTGCTGAATTGAACTGGCGGTTTCTGTTGTATCGCTGCCATATGTTTTCTGCCATACTATGCCCCCGGTATCATTTATCTTAACAATCCATGCGTCCTCACCACCATGGTTGCCGGAAACATTTCCATCATTAGAATAACTATAGCCACAAATGATATAGCCTCCATCAGTTGTCAGTTGGATATCAGAAGGCACGTCGAATAAAGAGCCACCCAATGACTTCTGCCATTGGATTCGCCCAGTATCATTTACTTTCACAATCCAGAAATCATACCCTCCGTGATTACCAGTAACATCTCCTCCACTGGAATTATTATTACTGGCAATAATATACCCACCATCGGCAGTTGCACGAATTTTATGCGCCCCTTCATAGCCCGGCCCTCCGTATGATTTTTGCCATTGAATGACTGGCGGCTGGCCATTGCTATTGATTGCAACAAAAACAATAAGGATTAATAGTAAAATCTGTTTCATTTTGCTTGTTTAGAATTTGAAAATTATTGCATTTCAAAGGTAATAAAGCACAAACAACTGTTTCAATTATTTTGCATGTGGTTATCACCAAAAACCCTTTAAGAGACCAGGCACAAAGGAAATCAAGTGGCAGGTGGCTATTCTTGAACTTTCACCACATTTTCCTGTTTCAGCAAATCGCCTTGCTCATTGAATACCCTGATAAAATACAAGCCAGCAGGAAATTCTCGGATAGATATAGTATTGGTATTTGCTGCTGATATAATTAGCTGGCCGAGCGGGTTGTAAATTTTGATTTGGGGGTGGGTGATACCTGAGATAGAGATGAGGCCGGTAGTGGGATTGGGAATTATTGAATTCTCACTTGCGCCCGATAATTGATTAACTTCTGAAGGGCATAAAATAACTTTGAAAGGGAAGGCAATAGTAGCTGTAGAAACACAAGATTCATTAGTTACTGTATAAAACGCAGTATCATTTCCTGCAACCAATCCGGTAATAATACCTCCAGATATTGATGCATTGCTATTAGCAAGATGCCATACACCGCCAGAAACAGTATCGGTTAATACCATATTTCTGCCTTTACATATAATTGAGTCGCCAGTGATTATTCCGGGATTTACAATACAGGTCAATTTTACTATCCAGAAATCACCATTTCCGTGACTAGCTGTAACATCACCATCATTTGAGTAACTTACACCGCCAATTATATAGGCACCATCAGTAGTCTGCTGTATAGATGTTGCATTATCCTGAAGGCTTCCGCCTAATGATTTTTGCCATTGTATAGCCCCGGTGTCGTTTAATTTTACGATCCAATAATCAAAACTACCGTGATTACCAGTAACATCTCCATTATTTGAGTAGCTAGATCCGGCAACAACATAGCCGCCATCTGTAGTTTGCTGTATAGAATAAGCCCAATCAACACTACTTCCACCAATAGATTTTTGCCATTGTATTGCGCCGGTATCGTTTATTTTAACGATCCAATAATCAAAACTTCCATGGTTGCCGGAAACATCTCCATCATTAGAATTACTCTGTCCGGCAATAATATACCCGCCATCTGATGTTTGTTGTATAGCAGTTGCTTCATCATAATTGCTACCACCTAAAGATTTTTGCCATTGTATGACACCTGTACCATTTAATTTAACTATCCAATAATCAACTCCTCCATGGTTAACCGTTACATCGCCATCATTTGATTGGCTTGTGCCAGCAACAATATATCCTCCATCGGCAGTTTGTTGTATAGCAGTTGCTTTATCCGAATTGCTACCACCCAGCGACTTTTGCCATTGAATTGCGCCGGTATCGTTTAGTTTTACAATCCAGTAATCATAACCACCATGATTCCCGGAAATATTACCATTATTTGATACACTATAACCGGAGACAATATATCCTCCATCTGTTGTTTGTTTAATAGCACTTGCATAATCTAAAGTGTCACCTCCCAAGGACTTTTGCCATTGTATAGCACCTGTATCATTAAGTTTTACCACCCAATAATCAAAATATCCGTGATTACCTGTTATTTCGCCATCATTAGACAAACTACAGCCTGTAACAATATATCCTCCATCCGTAGTTTGCCGGATAGCCAGTGCAAAATCTGTAGTATCGCCACCAAGCGACTTTTGCCATTGGATATGGCCTGTTTCATTAATCTTAATTACCCAAAAATCCATTAAACCATGATTTCCGGAAACATTCCCATCATTTGATTCACTCCCTCCTGCAACAATGAATCCACCATCTGACGTTTGACGTATGTCATAGGCAGTTTCATTACTGCTGCCACCAAAGCATTTTTGCCATTGAATGACGGGCGCCTGAGCATTGGATAAAATACTGGCTGATATAAAGAGTAAAAGGAGTATAGTGCTTTTCATAATTGCCTATTTGTATTTATTTGACAATTTCAAAGATACAAATAATAACATCAGTAAATATGCATCAATTCAGCAAATGTGGCTTCTCCCTGTATACCTTCCAAACGAACTCCCCAAACAAAGTATTTGCCCAGGCAAACCAGGTACGGGTGAAGTTGGAAGGGTCGTCTTTGTGGAAGGATTCGTGCATAAAGCCTTTGCCTGCATGTGTTTTCTGCAGGGTATCAAGGCATTTTTTAATTTCAGCATCATCGGTACTGGTAAGGCCGCGCATAATTATACTAATAGGCCAGATCATATCCATGCCTACGTGCGGGCCGCCTATACCCTCGCCAGCTTTACCAGAGAAGAAAAACGGGTTTTCAGGTGAAAGCACAAACTTTCGGGTGTTGATATAAACCGGTTCAGTGGCAAATCCGGGATTGAGATAGGCTATCGAGAGCAGAGAAGGCACATTGGCATCATCCATCAGGTTACAGCTACCGTAACCATTGATTTCGTATGCATATATATCGCCGTTATGTTTTGTACTAATGATCCCTTCGGCATTAAATGCCCTGTTAGTCATTTTAGATATTTCGCGGGCATCAACATGCGGAAAATCGATTTTTGCAGCCAATGTTATTTCCATTAAATGCCCCATAGCCGTGAAAGCAAAAATATTGGATGGGATAAGGTATGGATAAACTGTTGCATCGTCGCTGGGCCTGAACATGGAACATATGAGGCCGTTGGGCTTTGCTGGGTAGCCATAGCCACTCAGTGGGACAGTATCGGTGGCGCATTCGGTTTTGCGCATAAAGCTGTAAGGGCCCTTACCGTTAAAACGCTGCTGATCGCGGAAGGTTATTACAACCAGTTTCATTGCTTCAACCCATTGAACATCAAAAGGTGATGTGTCGCCGGTGGCTTTCCAGTAGCCATGAGCGAGGCGGATGGGATAACACAGGCTATCTATCTCCCATTTGCGCTCATGAATGCCGGGCTGCATTTTGGTATCATCGCTCTTCCACTCGCTTTGCTTGGTTTCATCTTTATAAAACGCATTGGCATAGGGGTCCTTTAGTATGCATTTTGTTTGCCGGTGAATAAGCCCTTTTATCATCTGCTTCAGCTCTTCATCTTCCTTGCACAAAGGCAGGTAGGGCCATACCTGTGCCGATGAATCGCGCAGCCACATCGCGTCAATATCGCCGGTGATCACATAAGTATCAGGCTTGCCGCTCACCATACTGAAATCGACAGTAGTATCGAGCGTATTCGGGAAACAGTTTTCGAACAACCATGCTATTTCCTTGTTGCCAATATTGCTTTTGATTTCTGCAATAACTTTCTCTACTGCCTTACTCTTAAACTTTCTTTTATGTTCAGGAGTGCGAACTATTGGGAATGTTTTTTCATTGCCCCATACAGAGGTGTATTTTGATAATATCAGGGCTGAAGTAGCCAGTGATGTTTGTTTTACGAAGCGACGTCTGTTCATATCTTAAGTAAAAATTCAAAAATAAACTTAAAGATAAACAAACAGAATTCAGAACGGTATTATTATAAGTGAACATTACTTTACAATATGATATCGCACCAATTCCCATACCCTATAAACTGAGTCAAGCGGATGATTAATGCACATTTTTATAATTCCAACTTTAGGGCAAAGGTATACCTGATCAGAATAGCTCAAAACAGGCAGAGAGTAATGAGGAGTATAAATACACCCAAATGATGCTTTATACCTGACTCCAACTGTAGGATAGTTTACACTATTTAATAAGAAATTCTGTAGAACAGTTATGGAGTCAATGTGACAATTATCTGAACTATTGGGATAGATAAATGGGTAAGGGACATTAAATGACATGATCCCATTATCAGGTAATACCACATTCGTATACAGACCAGTAGAATATTGCGTATATGGAAGTGTCATACCACCTGAAGTTAATTGTAAGGACCAATTAATAGTATCCGAAGAAAGATAAACAGAGGTAACCGGATAATTGGTAAGGGTCATATCAATATAGTCTGAATGAACTGCTTCACTTGGGTTATGTGGGGTTGTGCTGTTAGTACCAGCAACATTCTGGCTAACAACAACACTGTCTATAGTACCGGTTAATGAATCTCGGTATATCCAATAGCTACCCTGCTTAAAATTAAAATCAGCTCTAAGTGCGTCACTAATATGATAGTAGGTTCCACCCATCTTTGAACAGCCGCAAATAATAAATGTAGCTATAATCAGAATCAGCTTTTTCATAATGTGTTGGATTGGTTAAATAAAGCTAAGAATTATTATTGATATTTGTATTTCTTTTGCCAGATAATTCCAACTTACTTTGTAGTAGAAATTTCATCTTTTATTGGCGGCATTGTAACATTCTGCATAAAACATTTAAAAATGACCAATCGTTTCCGGGGTTTTTCAATTGATAAGTTCTCTTTCTTATTTTTTGCGTTCTCTTCTATTGGCTTTATAACATCAGCCCAAAACCTCTCCCGCTATGTTGATCCATATATAGGTACAGGAGGCCATGGTCATACTTACCCCGGCGCTACTGTGCCGTTTGGCATGGTGCAGTTGAGTCCCGACAACGGGACTGAGGGCTGGGACTGGTGCAGTGGATACAATTATGGCGATTCAACCATTGCGGGCTTCAGCCATATGCACCTAAGCGGCACTGGATGCGGCGACTGGTGCGATATATCGGTGATGCCCAACAACGGCCTGATACCTGATACTGCCCGCAATTTCAGGGTAAAATTCAGCCATGACAATGAGCAGGCAAAGTTGGGATTTTACAGTGTGCTACTGGATAATGGCATCAAGGTAGGACTAACTGCTACTGAGCGGTGCGGATTGCACCGTTATCAATTCCCAGATGGCAGTAAACCTGTGATTTCCTTTAACCTCGCTTTCGGTATTAACTGGGACAGTACTACAGCCGCAAAAATTACCAGAGTGAATGATTCGACAGTTGTAGGTTACCGATATTCGCAGGGCTGGGCACATACTCAACGGATTTACTTTGCCGCACGAACTTCAGTGCCATTCAGCAAATTGTATACCTATAAGCCAAAACGGTTCAAAGACCCGGTAACAGGAAATCTGAATGTACAAAATGGAGCGCTTATTTTTGAAAATACCAATGGCAAAACAATAATGATGAAAGTAGCCCTTTCTTCAGTAAGTACTGATAAGGCTTTGATTGCCCTTAGGGAGATACATGATTGGAATTTTGATGCAGTAGTGCATAGTGCTGCTCAAAAATGGGATGCGGAAATGAATAAGATAGTGGTAAAAACCAGTGATGACCGCTTAAAACGTATTTTCTATTCTGGCCTTTATCATACCTGTATGGCGCCTGTTTTGTATTCTGATAAAGACGGTGAGTATAAAAATGCCAATGGTAAAATCATCAAAAAGAAAAAAGGGCAGCGGTATACTGTATTTTCATTGTGGGATACCTTCAGGGGACTAAATCCACTTTTTACGCTTACCCAGCCTGCTCGCAATGTGGATATCCTGAATAGCATGCTCGAATTCAGTGATGAAAACGGCCTGCTCCCTGTTTGGGACCTGAGCACTTACGAAACAGGGTGCATGAGTGGCTACCACGCAGTACCTGTAATTGCAGATGCGGTTCTGAAAAACACACCGGGCCTGGACCCACAAAGGGCATATGCAGCTATGCGGAAAACTGCATTTCAGAAAGTAAGAGGAACGCCAGACTATATAAAATATGGCTACCTGCCACAGGATAAGGGCAGCTACAGCGTAACAATAACACTGGAATATGCCTATGATGACTGGTGCATAGCACAGGTGGCCAAAAAGCTGGGCAAAATGGAAGATTACAAAATATTCATGGACCGGGGAATGGCTTATAAGCAACTGTTTGATAAGCAATCAGGGTTTATCAGGGGCCGCAATTCAGATGGCAAATGGGTATTGCCTTTTGACCCATATGCTACCTCTACCGAAGGTAAATCGATGTATGAAGAAGGTAATGCCTGGCAGTATACTTTCTTTGTACCACACGATGTGAGAGGCCTTGCAATGGAGTATGGCAGCTACGATAAATTTGTAGAGAAGCTGGATTCTCTGTTCTCAGTGTCCTCTGCTGTAAAGGGTGAAAGCGCCCCACCCGATGTGAGCGGCCTGATAGGCCAGTACGCACATGGCAACGAACCAAGCCACCATATAGCCTATATGTACAGCTTCGTAGGTCAGCCATGGAAAACACAGGCCAGGATCAGGTATATAGTTGATTCAATGTATCACGACCATCCCGACGGCTATGCAGGCAATGAAGATTGCGGGCAAATGAGTGCATGGGCTGTGTGGAGCATGATGGGGATGTATCCGGCCAACCCGGCCACCGGGCAGTATGTATTTGGCAGCCCGATGTTTGATGAGGTTACCATTAAATTGCCTGAAATGAAGCAGATGGTGATAAAGGCTAAAAACAACCGCAAAGACAGGCCCTATATTCAAAGCGTAACACTGAATGGCAGGCCTTATAACAAATCATATATAGACCATGCAGTGCTGATGCAGGGCGGGACACTGGAATTTTTAATGGGAGACAAACCTAATAAGCACTGGGGCAATACTCCTGAGAGCTGGCCTTCATCAGTGAATTAATGTTTAATTTTACAACATGACACCTTATCTTTCTAAAACAGCATTCTGGGATGTGGACTTTGATTCATTGGATCCGGAATTGAATGCTGTTTTTATTATAGAGAAAGTATTTAATTACGGATTGTCGAGCGACAATAAAGCCACAATGAGTTATTATGGAGAAGAAAGAATAAAAACAGAGATTGTTAAAGGAGCTTACTTTAAGAAAAAAGTATTCCGTTTTCTTTGTGTTATATTTGATCTGGAACCAGAAGCGTTTATATGTTACATAAGGAGACAGTCTCAGCCACTACACTGGAATTATTAGTAATGATCTAAGATCAATATTCTTACAAAAGTATGCAACAAATATTATTCAGTATTTGGAAAGCCGTTACAGGCATAGATTTGACAACTTTTTAAAAGTTGTCAAATCT
>CAIVEH010000262.1 GCA_903904855.1 uncultured Bacteroidota bacterium
CTTAGCAAATTACCAGAACTCAACTACAGAATTTATCCTTAATGGTGTACTTTATTTAATCAACATCACTTAATTGGTATTCCAATAGTTCAATAGTGTCTTTTTGTTTTTTAAGGGGTACTGCATAGCCTATGCTTGCATAGAAAATGTTGACATTGTAGCTGGCATATGGTTGTGTGCCATTATAAACGAATTTTGGGTTCAGAAAATTGCCAGGGTAATACTGCAACTTGAAACTAATGCCTTTATGTACAGTTGCACCAGCAAACATATAGGGCATAACAGCAGGTGTTCGCTGGCTGAACCACTCACTTAATTTCGCTTTCTGATCCCGGATAGAGAATGATTTTTCCCGGTAGTTGATTGGCGCATCTGCGCCACCACCAAGGAAAAGGTAAGATTTTTTATCAACCATATTGCCGATTTTAATGCCCAGTGGTACTCCAAGGTTATAAGAGCGACGCTTTACTGTTTCGCCACCTGCATTTTTTTCTATGAAGCCAATGTTCTTCACATCTATCCCAGACCAGATACCAAAATGTCGGGCCAGGTTCCAGTTGAAAGTGAAACCTGCATTGAGAAATATAGTCAGCCGCGCCATACCCATACCCGTGGTAGTATTTGTAATTGGTGGCGACTGCAGGCTAATTGTTTTCTTTATAAACGCAGATGAAACAATAGCGACATCCAGTGCATTGCCTACATAGAACTTCCTGAATGGTTTCTGTGTTTTTGTATTCTGAGCGGTATCTGAAATGAAAATCCTGGCATGTGTGGTTGAAGGTATCAGCCAGAATGCCAGGATTGCAATAAAAAGCATTTTATTTTTCACGGGTAATCTTTTTATCATAAAGATAGTAAAGAATGGCCCGGTATTTTATTATTACCAGTTGCTTTTATATTCTTTTTCTTTATTGTCGTTGCCACTGCTAAAGCCAACATTGAACCCAATACTCAATAATACCAGGTTAACAACAGTTCCTTTATTGGTCATATAGCCAGCTTTATCGGTATAATTAGTATTCAGGAAATTAGTAGGGTAATACTGGCCTTTAACAGTAACACCGTGGCTGAAAGTAGCGCCAAGGAACGCATACGGCATCAGTGAAGGTGTGCGGTCGCTGAACCATTCGTTGGTGATTTTCTTATTATCCCTGGCGTGATAATATTTCTCATTGTAATTGATAGGCGCATCAAGCCCACCGCCAAGGAAAACATAACCTTTATCGGGGGCAAGATTTCCGAATTTAAAACCCAGTGGCACGCCAACGTTGTATACACGGCGTTTAAGCGTATAACCATTATCCTGCTCGATATAGCCAACATTCTTTATGTCGATTCCGGTATAAATACCAAAATAGTGGCACAGGTTAAAATTAAATGTAGCCCCGATATTGGTACCGGTGAAACGAATGATACCCAGTTTATTTACTGTTTGAGAACTTGTGCTGTTAACCGCCATAATCCCTTCATCATGATGAATAGTAGCAGTAGAGAAAATAGCATCAATTTCTCCTCCAACATAGAACTTCTTTAC
Organism: uncultured Bacteroidota bacterium; assembly: GCA_903904855.1. Lineage (GTDB taxonomy): Bacteria > Bacteroidota > Bacteroidia > Chitinophagales > Chitinophagaceae > Nemorincola. The sequence goes on from CAIVEH010000262.1 coordinate 1,538, forward strand.
TTTTGGTTCCCCCTTCAGATAGCCTGAATGGTGAGTGGGGTATTGGGCAAAAGATGATACGGAAATGAGGCATGAAGCCAGTAGTGTTGTTGCGAATAAATTATTTCTCATGAGCCTTTTTTTTGTAAAGATATAAAACTATACTTTTTTACAAGTTATTGTACGCAATTCTTCAATTATTTCTTTGATCAAAAAGAAAAAACCTGTAAAAATTGCTGAATTAATGTTTTGGCATAAGTATTGCCAGTTATCTTTACCCACATAAAATCACAAAATAGAAGGTAACTTTGCCATAATGTCGGAAATAAGATCAATGTTAGATATGTTTTTAGGTTCAGGTGAGCAGGAAATGGAGTTTATGCCTATTGTGCCGCTCGGAGAAGATGAGATGAATGAAGAGGAAAGAGGTTCGCTTCCTCAGTCACTGCCAGTTATAGCTTTGCGTAATACCGTATTGTTTCCTAATGTAGTACTGCCAATTACCGTATCGAGAGAAAAATCGGTAAGGGCTATTGCTGATGCACAAAGGAGTGATAAATGGATAGGGGTAATAGCTCAGAAAGACAGCAATAATGAAGACCCTAAAACAGAAGATATCTATAATGTAGGTACCCTGGCCAAGCTGGTGAAGCAAATTAAAATGCCCGATGGCAACATTACCATTTTTATAATGGGCAGGATGCGGTTCAAAATTGATTCCTATACCCAGACGGATCCGTTTTTGGTGGCTAATGTTACTTATCTGGATGATGTATATCCGCAGAAAGATGCTTCGTTTGATGCACTCATATCATCCATTAAAGACTACTCTGAAAAGATAGCCCAGCAAACACCTAATCTGCCCAATGAGGCAAGTATAGTGCTGCGTAATATAGAACAGCAATCATTTCTGATGCATTTTGTGGCATCTAATATTTCAGCAAAACTCCAGGATAAACAGGCTATGCTGGAAGAAAATAATATTACTGCCAGGGCCGAAAAACTGCTGAATTTGTTGCAGTCGGAACTGCAACTTGTGGAGCTTAAAAATGAGATCACCAACAAGACAAGGGCGGACATAGATAAGCAGCAGCGTGAGTACTTCCTGCAACAGCAAATGAAGTCGATAAGGGACGAACTGGGCGGCGACCCTAATGACAGGGAAATAAAAGACCTGCAGAAAAGGGCGGAGGAAATTAAATGGACGGATTCGGCCAAAGAACTGTTTAAGAAAAATATTGAAAAGCTGGAAAGGATGCACCCCAGCACCCCGGATTATTCGGTTATATACAACCATCTGGACCTGATGCTTGACCTGCCCTGGGGTGTTTATACCGAGGATAGCTACGACCTTAAAAATGCCAAGAAGGTGCTGGATAATGACCATTTCGGGATGGAAAAGATCAAGGACCGTATTGTGGAGTACCTGGCTGTGCTGAAACTGAAGGGGGACATGAAATCGCCGATACTTTGCTTTGTGGGCCCTCCCGGTATAGGAAAAACCTCGCTGGGCAAGAGCATAGCCAGCGCCATACAACGCAAATATGTTCGGATGAGCCTGGGTGGGCTGCATGACGAAAGTGAGCTGCGCGGGCACCGCAAAACCTATATAGGAGCCATGCCTGGGAGGATAATACAACAGCTGAGAAAAATAAAGGCTGCCAACCCTGTTTTTATTCTGGATGAAATAGATAAGCTGGGTAAGGATTTCAGAGGCGACCCAAGTTCGGCCTTGCTGGAGATTCTGGACCCGGAACAGAACAGCAGTTTTTATGATAACTACCTGGAGCTTGAATTTGACCTTTCTAAAGTTCTGTTTATAGCTACAGCCAACAGTCTTAGCGATATTCAGCCTGCACTGAGGGACAGACTTGAGATTATTCAGCTATCAGGTTATTCGCCTGAAGAAAAAATTGAGATTGCTAAAAGGCACCTGATACCCAAGCAGAAAGAACTACATGGTCTGGCCAAAGTGAACCTGAAATTTCCCGATAAGGTGTTGATGAAAATTATTCAGGAATACACCAGGGAAAGCGGTGTGCGGGAACTCGACAGGTTGCTTGCCTCCGTGATGCGCTCTGTAGCGCTGCATGTGGCAATGGAAGAAAAAATAGAAGCTCAGGTGAGCCTGGCGCAGGTGGAAACTGTATTGGGTAGGCCTAGGTTTATTAATGATATCTACACAAAGGGACACCCGCCGGGAGTTGTTGTTGGGCTGGCTTGGACTGCCGCCGGTGGAGATATACTGTTTATAGAGTCATCCTTATCGAAAGGGAAGGGCAACCTGACACTTACCGGTAACCTGGGCGATGTGATGAAGGAAAGTGTGAGTACTGCTTTATCTTACCTTAAGGCACATGCCGCTGATTATAACATTGCCCCTGAGAAATTTGAGGAAGTGAATATACATGTGCATGTTCCGGAAGGCGCTGTGCCGAAGGATGGGCCTAGCGCTGGTATTACCATGCTTACCTCCCTGGCATCAGCTTTTACAGGAAGGAAGGTGAAGCCGTACCTTGCAATGACAGGCGAAATAACACTCCGGGGCATGGTATTGCCTGTTGGGGGGATTAAGGAAAAAATGCTGGCAGCAAAGAGGGCGGGGATTAAGGAAATTATTATGCCCAAACTAAATGAAAAGGATGTGGAAGAGATCAATAAGGAATATATAAAGGGGCTCAATTTTCATTATGTGGCCGATGTGGCCGATGTGCTGGGGCTGGCGTTGGCAAAGAAGTAATTTATGTACCGCTACAGAGTAGAGGGGCACAATCGTTTTTTATTACTATAGTTTTGTTTATTTTTGGGATATTCTTCATCTAACCGGGGCGAAATGAAAAAGACTGTTTTGTTTATTTTTCTTGTATGTCTTTCTGCAATTCTCATCAATTGCAAGAAGCATCATAACGGCCTGCTGGTTATACCACTGGATACGGATACATTATCTTACAGTCATTTTAATTATAAGGTAGGGTCATACTGGATATATAAAGACTCGCTAAGTGGCAGGGTAGACTGTTTTTATGTGCGGAAGAATTATTTTATTAATCAGGGAGCGCCCAATGCCATTTATACCTATCATTTTATTGGTGTAGCCGAGCAGAATATTGATAATTCCAATGTGGCCGATTCTGCATTCTGGCAATATAATTTCCAGGGTAAGCGGGTAATTGTTGATTACTTCTATGGCATTAATGGTTATGGCTGGAAGAACGATATAACCTATGATCCGCTATTTTTGTATCCGTTTGCGATGGGCGATAACGGGAGCAATTTTGATACAGCCAAAGTGCTGTCTGTAGATAGTTTTGTTAAGATAAATGATTCGATCTATTACCGTGTTGCACAGGTGCAGCATTTTATACACATGGCTACCAGTGGCGGACCGGGACTTACAGATATGGATGACCTGTTCAGTGTAAACGACAGTGTGGGTATCATCAGCATGAAACTCTATCATCCGCTTGATGGGATCAATCATTTGTGGGTGTTGCAGCGGTATAAGATTTCGAAATCCTGGTAGTGCTTATTATTTAAGGTTTTTCGAATGAGATATCATTAGTTTTATTGCTATTTTTTTAGATTTGCCATCAAAATCCAGTAATTTCCTATGGTAGAGATATTGGTTCTGATCAACATTACTAAGATATTCGGCAATCTGGCCTCTCAGAAGGGTCTGAAGCCGGGACTGTGGAAATTGTACATAGTGCTGGCCTGGTTTGTCGCTGAGTTTACTGGTATATTTATTGGTATGCTCATTTTCCCGGATACTATGTTTGTTTATCTGCTGTTTGGTTATGGTTTTGCCGCCGGGGCTTACTACCTGCTGAAATACATCCTCAATAAAAAACCGGATCTGGTAGATGATGAGTGGCTCTCACGGATAGGGCAGGAGGGGGATGAAAGTATCGTAAAGGAATAGAATTTATATATCCCATTAGCCCCTCCCGATTCATGGGCTGAACCTGTTCTAAAAACTCCTGGTTTGCTTCATAATCCTTCATTTTTGCTTCACTGCGCAGAGTCCGGCAACTGCTGAACAAGTTTTCAGGGTTTGGTAGTTTTTGAAACTCTGCTACGACATCTTAAGATTTCGGCTTCTGGTCCTGATTGTGATTTAGTTTTAAACCCTTTATTAAAGATACAAATTATTGCACTACTAACTTACTGCACCATTCCCCTCCCGCAGTTATTACCGATAAAAAGTAAATCCCTTGCGGGCTGTCAAGTTGTATGTTTTGGGTGGTGGTGGCAGTGGTGAATTCCTTTACTTTCTGCCCCAGCAGATTGGTAATGATGATCCGGGCTGATTGCGGGTTGCCGGGGAGGGTGAGTGTGAATGAACCGCCATTGGGGTTGGGGGCTATGGTTATGCCCTGTGGGGCAGGTATGCTGCCTACCTCTACGTTGCAGCCTTTTACCCGTACGGTATGTGTGGCGGTGGCTGTGCCGCAGGTGTTGGTTACCTGGTACCTGATGGTATCGGGGCCGGGCGATATGCCAGTAACAATGCCGGTGGTGCCCACTGATGCGCGGGTATTGCTGGCGCTCCATGCGCCGCCGGGGGCAGCATCGGTGAGGGTGATGCTGGCGGGCAGGCACACCGTATCGGGCCCGGTGATGGCTCCGGCATCAGGCGGACCCTGAATGCTGAGGCAGAGGGTGGTGGTATCGGCTATCTGGCCATCATAAATGCGCACACGTATAGTATCGGGGCCATAGTAGCCGGGTGTGGAGGTATAAGACAGGCCGGTGGGATAGATAACACTGCCTGTAGACACGGCAGAATAACCCACTATGGCAGTGCCATGTGCCGGACCGGAGACAAGGCCCCATACCTCGGTATTGCCGGTATTGGAGTCATTGGCGGCCAGCAGGGTATCGAGGTTGAGGGTGCCATGGCAGAAGGTGATGTGCTGCAGAAAGCCATTTATGAAGTAGGGCTTGGTAATGATCATGCGGATACGGTTGTTGTGGGAATCACTGATATAAATATTACCATTGCCACGCCGGGTAACACGCCCCGGGGCTTGTAATTGTGCCGCAGTAGCTGGGCCGCCATCGCCAAAGAACCCAGGCATACCAACACCCGCAATGCGGCTGATAATGCCTGATGGGTTGACTTTACGGATACAATTACTCGAAAAATTACCATCTGCCAAATAAATATTCTCCAAAGTATCCACCCATAATCCATCTACCCTGTCAAGTACAGCCGAAGATGCAGGCCCACCATCACCGCTATAACCTACTATACCAGTGCCGACAATTGTGGTAATAGTACCTAGGGCATCTACTTTACGTATACGACTATTGGATTCATCAAACAAATATAAATTACCCATTCTATCGGTAGCTACTGTAATTGGATTATTTAGTTGTGCAGCAGTTGCAGGCCCTCCATCTCCGCTGAATCCGGGGCTGCCATTTCCTGCATACCTGCTGATAATTCCGGCAGTATCAATTTTACGGATGGTCATTAAAACATTATCGGTAAAAAAAACATTCCCTGCCGTATCAATTGCAATATCTCCCACCGCTCCTATTTTCGCAGCGGTTGCAGGGCCATTATCACCGGTATATCCATATGTACCTGTACCCGCAATAGTGGTAATTATACCGGAATTATTAATTTTCCGTATCCTGTTAACATTAACATCAGATATATACAAATTGCCGTGTTTGTCGAAAGCAAGCCCAGTAATAGTTGAAAAAGTGGCTGCGGTAGCTGGCCCACCATCGCCTCCTGAGCCGTAAACTCCTGTACCTGCAAATGTACTAAGGATGCCAAGGGTATTTACCTTGCGGATGCAATAATTGGCATAATCAGATATGTATAAATTTCCTACACTGTCTAATGCTATCGGGCCAAGGTGATTAAATCCGGCATTTGTAGCAGGAGTACCATCTACAATAACTCCGGGTGTGCCAGTACCTGCAACTGTGACGATTACTTGGGCTTTTGTTAGAGCAGGCTCCCATAAACAAATAAAGCCAAAAACAATAACAAGTAATGCTCGTACCATAGTGTTTTGTTTAAAACCCTTTATTAAAGATACAAATTATAGCACCACCACCTTACTGCACCACTCACCACTGGCTGTTGTTACAGATAAAAAATAGATGCCGTGCGGGCTGTTGAGTTGTATGTTTTGGGTGGTGGTGGCAGTGGTGAATTCTTTTATCTTTTGGCCTAGCAGATTGGTAATGGTGATGTGTGCGGGCTGCGGGTTGCCGGGTAGGGTGAGTGTGAATGAACCACCATTGGGGTTGGGGGCTATGGTTATGCCCTGTGGGGCAGGTATGCTGCCTACCTCTACATTGCAGCCTTTTACCCGCACGGCATGCGTGGCGGTGGCCGTGCCGCAGGTGTTGGTTACCTTATAACTGATAGAATCGGGGCCGGGCGATAGGCCGGTAACAATGCCTGTGGTGCCCACTGAGGCATGGGTGTTGCTGGCGCTCCATGTGCCACCGGGGGCAGCATCGGTGAGGGTGATGCTGCTAGGCAGGCACACTGTATCGGGCCCGGTGATGGCTCCGGCATCAGGCGGACCCTGAATGGTGAGGCAGAGGGTGGTGGTATCGGCTATCTGACCATCGTAAACGCGCACACGTATAGTATCGGGGCCATAGTAGCCGGGCGTGGAAGTATAAAACAGGCCGGTGGGATAGATAACACTGCCTGTAGACACAGCAGTATAGCCCACCACGGCTGTGCCATGTGCCGGACCGGAGACAAGGCCCCATACCTCGGTATTGCCGGTATTGGAGTCATTGGCGGCAAGCAGGGTATCGAGGTTGAGGGTGCCATGGCAGAAGGTGATGTGCTGCAGAAAGCCATTGATGAAGTAGGGCTTGGTAATGATCATGCGGATACGGTTGTTGCGAGTATCAGCAATATAAATATTACCATTACTATATCTGGCTACATGATCAGGTGCATAAATTTCAGCGGCAGTTGCTGGTCCGCCATCACCACTAAAACTCCCTACTCCGTTGCCTGCTATTGTAGAAATAATACCAGAAGAATTAATTTTACGTACACAGTTACTTATGTAATATCTGTCTGGCAGAAATACATTTCCTGCATCATCTGCAAATACACTATAAATAGTTCCGATTAATGCTACCGTAGCAGGTCCGCCATCACCACTATATCCCGCTACTCCGGTTCCTGCATAAGTGGTTATGATTCCTGTGTTGTCAATTTTACGGATACGACAATTAACCTGATCAGCTATATAAATATTCCCAAATTTATCTGTTGCTAAACCCGTAGGAAAATTTAAAAGTGCCGATGTCGCCGGTCCTCCATCGCCACCAAACCCTGCTATACCTGTACCAGCGATGGTTGAAATAATACCAGCATTGTTAATTTTTCTGATAACACAATTAGTGCCATCCTGGATATAAACATTTCCGTTTGTATCTATTGCTACATCTAAAGCAGCAATTTCAGAATCTGTTGCTGGACCACCATCACCGGTATAACCGCCAGTACCATTTCCTGCAATGGTATTGATAATTCCTGCAGCATTAATTTTCCGAATACGTGAATTGACACAATCGGCTATAAATAGATTCCCAGCTTTATCAAATGCTAAACCACCAATATTTGTAAATGTTGCAGCGGTAGCAGGTCCCCCATCTCCGCTATAGCCCCATACACCTGTTCCGGCAAACGTACTTATTATGCCCAAATTATTCACTTTGCGAATACAATTATTTGAATTATCAGCTATATATAAATTCCCGATTGTATCAATTGCGACACCATCAGGGCCATTTATCTTGGCTGCTGTAGCCGCCCCCCCATCACCACTGTATCCATATATTCCATTGCCCGCAACTGTAGCTATGTACTGTGCCCAAGAACAAATACTACAAAAAGTCAAAATAAAATAGCATAAGATAAAACGCAGTATTATCATAAAAAGAAAATTGCTGAGACAAAAAATACGATAATAACAAAATTGGCAAAATTTATTAATTATGCCAATTTTGTTCACTGAATATTTATGTTAAAAAGTTATGGTGATATTTGACATTAAAAGGGGACATGGCAATGACCTTGTCCAAGTTCCAGTAAAACCACAGTATCCAGTACAAGTGGGTAGCATTCCTCTACAAGTTGCCATAGGACAAGGATCGGTAATCGCACACCCGCCTGAGCAATCCGATAAGGGGCAATGATATTGGTATTGTGCATCTGTCCATTCAAAAGTTGTGGTACTTGACCAAATCCGGGAGGAACGGGAAAAATCTCAGAAGCAAATCCTGGGTTAGGGAGAGTATTAAAAGCCACAACACTTGCCCAGGACTGCGAGGTGGCTGCAGGCACAATTATTAACCATGTGGATATAGCGCAAGGTGCTACATTTAAACTTGCTGCGTCATATCCAAATAAATTGATGTAAACATCACAAGAGCTATTATTGTTAATTGTTAATGCACCATTCTGTGCAAAAGCGCCTGCACCAATCATTAGCAGGGCTAAAAATAAAATTGTCTTTCTCATTTGTTTGATTTTTAAAGTTATTCCTACTCATCAGGCTTTTCGGATTCGGCCACAATAGGTTACCAACCGCGCGTTATTGGTTTTCATTGTAGTGTAAAGTTTAAACAATTTTTCTCATTAAAAAAAGAATTAACAATATATTACCCTGGGCTATATTTTATTAATTTCCAGTATAATTATTAAATAATTATACACTATATTTAGGCGGGCATAAATCATTCCAGGGTATATCAAGATAGACCATCAGCTTTATTATCAATAATATATTCAGGCTATTACCACTGCCATTTTCTATCTTACTCAGCAGCGGCTGGCTGATGCCTGTGGCCTTTGCCACTGTTTCCTGCTGATCACTGCGCATGTGCCGGGCCATGGCAATTTTTTTACCTACAAACATAAGATACTGTGTTTTATCTTTATGGTTCCGCATAGCAGGTTGGTTTTGTTTGAAGACCAAAGATAATAAAATATTAATAAAACAAGAATTAAAGGTAAGTACTATAAAAAAATAAAAACAGAATTTGATTAATAAATTTGTTTCTGCCATAATAAGAAAAATGGCAAATTTTGCATCTCAATGGAATTGCGATTTATATTGATTTATTAACTCATTTGTGATCAATGCGTTGATTGGGTGTGGTGCATATGCTCGGGAGATCCCTCCCTTGTCGGGATGACGTTCGCTATTGGGCTGGTGCAGTAATTCAAAAATCACCACCCAAGCAAGGTTTTCAGCTTGGCCATTCCGCTTTTGCTTACCAGTACTTTGCTGCCGCAATGGAGCAGGGCTATGTGACTTTCCTTTTCGTAGGGCTCTATGCGCATAAGCTGGGTTACTGGCACGAGGTAGGAGCGGTGTACGCGCACAAACTGCTGCGGGTCAAGGGTTTGCTCAATGTGCGAGAGGGTGCTTTTTTTGAGGTAGCTGCCATCGTCGGTTACTATTTTTATATAGTCGTCGTTGGCTTCTATATAGTAGATATCCTGGGCAGGTATGATGCGTATAAGGCCATTGTCTTTCACCACTATGCGGTGCTGGTAGCCTTCGTAAATGTTGTTTTCGAGCAGTGCGCTTACCTGGGCTGTTGCCTTTGCCGGGGCCTGGTTGAGCCATTTCTGCATGGCTTTCCCGAACCGGTCTTTGATGATAGGCTTGAGCAGGTAATCAATGGCGTGGGCTTCGAATGCTTTGAGGGCATATTCATCGAATGCGGTGGTAAAGATAACAGCAGGTGGCTTATCGAGCAGCTCCAGCATTTCGAAACCATTAAGGCGGGGCATCTGAATATCGAGGAATATAAGATCGGGGTTGTGCTCCTGTATGGCTTTGAAGCCTTCAAAACCATCGCCGCATTCAGCTACCACTTCCACCTGCGTGTAGTCCTGCAGAAAGGTTTTGATCAGTTGGCGGGCCAGGGGCTCATCATCTATTATTATTACTTTGAACATGGCTTTGTGGTATTTTTAAAATGGTTGTAAAATTCTGGTCGTCGCTGCTGGTTTCAAGCAGGTCGGTACGGGCATAGAGCAGGTATAGGCGTCGCTTTACGCCTTCAAGACCGAAGCCGGTGCCACGGGGGGGCTGCATATTGGCGTCGAAGGGATTGGTGATGGTGATGGTGAGCATAGGGCCATCGAGCACTATATGAAACACGATATCCACAGTTCCGGTTTTGCCATAAAGGCCGAATTTAATAGCATTCTCCAGTATGGGCTGCATGAGGAAGGGGGGGATGGTGGCATCATCGGTATACTCTTTTTCGAAATGCACCTGCAGGCGGTCGCCAAAGCGAACGGATTCGATAGACAGATAAGAGCGGATATAATTAAGCTCTTCTTCAACCGGTAAAGAATCTTCAGATTCGCGCCTCACAGAGCTGCGCAGAAAATCAGATAGCTTGCCTATCATATCCTGGGCACGGTCGGGCGCTATCATAATGAGAGCGCTTATGGAGTTGAGGCTGTTGTACAAAAAGTGGGGTTGCAACTGTTGGCGCAGCTTAAAGAGTTCGGCTTCTTTGAGCAATATAGATGCATCGGTTTGTTGCTGAAAGCGGACATCGAGTGCCGAAAGATTTTTGCGTAATGCGGCATTGGTGGCCATCCAGCTGTTGAAAATCAGGTATATAAGAAACCTGATTGAGAGGGAATTGAGGAGCCATAATTTATACTCCTGGTTGGCTGCGCCTGAAACAGTTTTCATTATCTGCAACTGCGCAAATACACTGGCCGTGCTGATAAGCAGGGCAATTAATAAGGCATAAGGCACTATAGCGGCGGTAGTAGGGTAGGACTTTATGATCAGGAAAATTCCCCAGACAGATAATCCCAGAATTAAACTGCCTGATACAGCATCTTCGGCCGCCAGCTTCCAATTGAACTCATGAACTATATGCAGTATATACAGGTGAACTGCCAACACACTAAGTGTGAGCAATAACAGGAGCCAGGGAACATTTTTTTTGAGCTGAAACATCAATAAAGAGGGATATCAAATCTGCAGATCATCACATATAATTAAATTATGGTTATTATGCCGACCAAACCGGGGCCGGGATTAATTCGGCTTCCCTTACCATAGAAAACAATAGGCCACCATGCTGCAGGTCCACCGGCTGCAGGTCTTTTATGGCCAGCATCCGCCAGTCGATGGTGCGTCCGTGCCGGTCAATAAAGGTGGTCTCGGCAGTAATACCGGTTTCGCGTGCCTCTGATAGTGCATGTTCTTCATTATCGGCATATACCAGTCGCCACTGTTCTTCATACTGGTCCGTTGGATGGCCATCACATTCTATCCGGTAAATAATTTGAGCTGTATATGACTGCATTTTATTGTCGTTAGTCGTTTATTGAAAGTCTTAAGTCGTTAGTATTTAGTCTGAATTTTTTTGCCCTAAGAATTTATTAGAAAGCCCCAATTCCAAATTACTCATAACCAATTCCTGATTCCTGAAAACCAATCAATAGGATTTCAGTTCAATGCTTCCGAAAGAGCAATTGCCTCTGAGAATCAGGATTTTTTTATTGTCGCTGGAGGTTGGGGTCGAGATTGATCTTTTATCTTCCACGCTGCCAAATGAGGGGTTAACTTCGTTCTGTACTTCCCAATGCGATGGAACAATAATTTCGAGGCCGCCAAAAGAAATCTGGCAAAAAAGTAAAACCGTAGGCTCTGTGAAATCTGCCTGGGTGAGGTTGAGTTCGCAGCCGCCAAAAGTTACGTTTACCACACCGCCTTTAAAATCTTTAGAAGTAACTACCTCTTTTCTGCCACTGAAGGTGGTTTCTATATTCAGCGAACTATCGGATGTAACTGATGAATGTAACTTGTATCCCGGAGCACAATTTTTATCTTTCCTTGGCCTGAATGCGATGACAAGGCCGATAATTATTATTGCTGCCGGCCAAACCAGTTCGCTGGATTGATGACCATGAATAGTAAACTGGGGTGTAAGATTGGCAAGGCCAACAACGATAAGAATCCACCAGGCATTGCGCCTGAAATTGTTCTTTATACCTATCAATACCCCGATAATAATTAATATAAACGGCCATGAAACAAGCAGTGAATAGTAGGGCAGTATATCGAGCTCCCTGAGCAAGAAGCCAGTGCCTACCAATGCCAGTAAAATACCAAAAAACACTCTGTTTTTCTGCCTGTGTTCCCTGAACCGTTTCAGCCGGTCTCCGCTGTCGGGGTCAGTATCGGGGAAGCGGTTATCATAATTTCGATCGCGCATACTCTTTATAATTGTTCACCAAAGATATAGGCAACACTCAGCGTGGAATAATGTTATTAGGTAAGAAAATCAAAAAAGTCGGTAAAGGATGACATATTGTCGGTGAATGAATTGGGATCAGTAATTTGCAATGACTATATAGCCAGGTGACTAAAATCAGGAAAAGCAAACTTCAGGTGCATTTTTATTTATGTTAACTTTGCACCCCATTAAATCAAAGACATGCATATCCTTTTTACAAGCCGCAGATTTATCTGTCTGACAGTAATGCTTTTAATGCAAATAGGGGCTATTGCCCAGGGTGAAACTAAAGCCAGGAAGCATAAAAACGGTTCCTTCTACTTCAGTTGGGGATATAACCAGGAGTGGTATACCAATTCCACAGTGCATATTGATCAAAGCGCTCTGGGCAACAGCTATGATCTGGAGCACATGAAGGCCCATGACCATCTGGGATGGAATAACGGCTTGCTGAACAAGGCCCTGACGATTCCGCAATATAACTACAGGATTGGCTGGTATTTTAATGAGCGCCAGGATATGGGCCTGGAGTTTAATTTCGACCATACCAAGTACATACTTACCGATGGGCAATATATGCAGGTGGTTGGTAAAATGAACAATATGCCGGTAAATAAAAACATGTTGTTCTCGCAGGACAGCGGTTTTTATTACTTCCTGAATAATGGCGCCAATTTCTTCCTGTTCAACTTTGTGAAAAGGACCAACCTGTACAGCACCAAAGACAATTACCTGCATATAGACCTGATAAGCAAGGCGGGTATAGGGCCGGTGATACCCCATGTGCAGAACAGCCTTTTCGGACAAATCAATAAACAGGGATTCCAATTTGGCGGCTGGAACATGGGCCAGGAAAATGTGATCAGGGCCACAGTGATGAAATATGGCTTTATTGAATTTTCGGAGAAGGTAGATTATGCCCGCTACAGTCACCTAAAGGTATATGAAGGATATGCCAGGCAGAGTTTCGGAACCATTGAGTTTATTCTGAGTGTTGGGTTTATCTTACCCAGCCATAAGGGAAATCCGTTGTTTGATGCTGGAAATAAAAACTAAAAAGTACGGGTTTTGAATAGGGTAGATGCATGTTCAATTGTCTTACTATTGTATCATTATTCAAACCTAAATCCTTTTTATGCATTTCTCCACTGGCAGGATTTTTTCCTGCTTAATAATACCTGCTTTTCTGGCTATCCAGGTTTGTAATGCCCAGCAAAACAGCAGGCAGATTTCTTACGAAAAACCTATATCAGAAAATGATTCCATTCTGCTTCAAAAATACCTTGACAGCGCCAACAATGCCGGGCTGTTTTCGATAAAATACCAGTTATATATGGATTCTGCCCTGACCATAAAACCTTGGAAAGCTAACTGGTGGCAGCACAAGGCAATGACGCTCTATAAAAAAAAGAAGTATGAAGCCGGCGCCCCTTACCTGGACAGCGCAGTAAAATACAATGAGCTCAGTTATATAGATTACAGTGCATTTATGAAGTGTATTTTTCAGAAAAGTTACCGCTCAGCAATTGCAGATTTCAACAGGGCAAAAGTAGTTATAGGGGCGGGTGAAGTGATGGACCATACTTATGATTTTTATATTGGGTTGTGCTATCTGCAACTCAATAAACTGGATTCGGCCGAATGGTACCTGAAAACTACAACAGCCGAACAGCTGAAATCGAGAGGGGAGGGGTATGTGCATCCGCTCGATTTGTTTTACCTGGGAATAGTTTATTACGAAATGGAGGATTATGCGAGGGCCAACGAGGCATTCGGGAGGTGCCTAAAACTCTATAAAAACTTCTCTGATGCTGAATATTATAATGCTATATGCCTTAAAATATTGAAAAAAAATGAGGAGGCCCTGGCTATGATATTGCAGGGGAATGCCGATTTTAAACAGGGTTATACTATTAATGAAGATAATGTGGATTATGAGGTTTACCCTTACCAGGTAACGAAGCCACGGGTTTATGAAGGTACAGTAAAGTGGCTTCAGGAGGGTGCGAAATAAGTCTGGCAATAGTTATGGCGCTTTTATTTAAGCGCTATTAATTTGGTGTAATTGTTTAATTTATGCATGTGTTTATGAGCCAGAGCCTATACTAAAGAATCGAATTGCCGAACCATTTGCTCTTAAGTTGCTCAATGATCTGAACCCATAAATTTGACTATTGTGCTATATCAAATCAAAAACCCACTTGCGGAGTGGGTTTTTGATTATAAAGTAGTTGTTTTATCAGAAGCCCATCCGCTCACGAAGCCTGTTGGGCACGCCGTTTTTGTGCAGAAGTATGGCAGTAGTCTTATACCTAACATAAGCCTTGGTAACATAAATAAAGCCCTTGTAGTCGTTCTTATCTCCCCACGAGTTTTTCACTTTGTAGTATTTGCGGCCATTCTGGTCTTCGGCCATACCTACTATGTGCATACCATGGTCATCGGTGGTTTCATAATCATCAAAAGCTATCTGGCGTTTTTCGGGAGTGATCATACGCTCGTCTTTCGGCCCGTCGAACATGTATTTCTTCTCGCTGTCGTTCATGTCGTCATAGTCCTTCTCAGGCACGTAAGCCACACCGTTTTTCCAGCTGAAGTATTTCTCGCTCACATCAGTAGCCCATGCCACAGTAAAGCCTTTGTTGAGGGCGTTGTCAATAATATCTGTGAGGTCGTTCATCTGCACATTATACACCTGTTGCATAGCCCAGTTGTCGGGAACCATAAAGAGGTTTTTCTTATAGAAGGGGCTGGTAAGCACTGAGCCCATTTCTACATAATCTTCAGGGTGAATACCTACACGCTCAGCGGCAAAAGTCTTGGGGGTATAGCTTCTGCCATCCCACACAAATTTTTCGGGCATAGAGCCCAGGTAGCTGTCCATTACATCATAATAAGCCTTTTTCCACGATGGGGTCAGTTTGCCGTTGGGGTTCGATACTACTGCATCTAGCATAGCCTTCAGCATAGCCTGCATTTCGGCAAATTTGTTTTTTGTAGTGCCATAATGCAGTCCGGTATATACTTCCTGCGGCACCGCGCCATACTTGGCATACATATTGATCACATCGTGGCACTCGCCACCATCGCCCCAGCTCATACCGCCATGCATACGCACATAGGCATCGCCCTTGTCCATATACACACAGTGTGCGCTGAAGATAGGGGAGAGTTCAATAGGCTGCTTGCCCATACGCATCATTTCGCTCTCCACGAAGGAGTTGGTGCTGTAGCTCCAGCAGGTACCCGAACTGGCCTGGTTCCTTACATCGGTATGCTCCAGGTCTATAATGGTGTTGAAGTGGTATTTCTTATCATCCACATCACCCCAGCCGTTCTTATATGTGTTGTAACTTTTATTGTTTTCAATTTTTTTAATCAGGTCGTCTTGAGCGTGGGCAAATATGGGCATAGCCACGACAATCACCAGGAGCAGTTGTTTCATTCGTATAATTTTTGACTTTTTTATTGCCTCATGAAACTCCCATCTGCTTCATAATCAGTTCAGTATGCGGATATTTACCCATCCACGCACCAAACATCAACTGCATCAGGGTCGTTTCATTCCTCAGTATAGTTTTTAGCAAAAACAAATGTACCTATATATCTGATAAGTTGGTAATGGCGGTGGAATAATTGTTGAATGGGCTGATTGCTACTTTATAGCTTTAGTGGCCGCTTGTCCCGATTTTTCTTCGGTAGTGGGGGGATGTTTTACTTAGTGCCCATCAGTAAATACTATCTTGCGCAGCCCCAAACCCACAACAAGAAAGATTTATCTTCCGTTAAAAACCTCTTTGTGGAAGAGATTTTAAAGACTTGCATAGAGATATAGTTTATTGCTGATGTTACTTAATCACAGCAAAAAATCGTGCCGAATTATATTGTCTTCTATACAACGAAATATTTTATGATTGAAAATTAATTAGGTACATATTTTTTCGTTGTTCTTACCGAAACATCACGGCCACGCGATAGGGGGGACTAATCGGTATAATATACAAACACCATTCGATAATTCCCGAACTGTCAGATTGCCATCGCTTCGCCCACAATAAAAAAGCTCCCGGTAATAAGCAGCGCATCTGCTTTGCTTAAATGCTTTTTGGCGGCAGCTACAGCATCGGCTACTGTAGGGTAGGCCTCCCCGTTCAGGCCATATTGCTCTGCCTTAAGTTTCAGATCGGCAGCAGGTAGTGCTCGCTGAATCTGGGCATTGCAGAAATAATAAAATGTGGCTTTGGGAAATAGCGGCAGAACATTGTCTATTTCCTTATCCTTCACAAACCCAATCACCATATGTTTATTTTCAGCCGGTATATTGGCCCATTGTTCCAGCACCTCTTTCAGCCCGGCTTCATTGTGGGCCACATCACAAATCACAGGTGGGTCATCCTGCAGCCATTCCCACCTGCCATGCAGGCCTGTTGCGCCTTTTACATTGGCAAGGGCTGCAATCGCGCTTTCGGTCGATATATTAAAGCCCTGATGCGACAGCAGTTCCGTAGCTGTAAGTATGGTTTTTATATTATGTTGCTGATAGTTGCCCTGCAGGTCAGTTTTTACATCCAGCATTTGCAGTGTGGCATTATTCACTGCTTTAAAATACTGGTATCTGCTATCCTGCTTTGTGCGCACCATTCCCCATAGCGACTGAGCATAATAAAGAGGACTTTGTTTTTGCACCGAATGTTCGAAGAATACCCTTTCGGTTTCCTCCTGCTGTTCACCTATCACCACCGGAACATGGGGTTTTATAATGCCCGCTTTTTCGGCAGCTATCTGGGGCAGGGTATTACCCAGCAGGTCTTTATGGTCAAAGCTGATATTGGTGATCACCGAAAGCAGGGGAGTGATGATATTGGTACTGTCCAGCCTGCCGCCCAGCCCTGTTTCTATTATGGCTATATCCACTTGCTGCTCGGCAAAAGCAGCAAAAGCCATTGCCACTGTTATCTCGAAAAATGATGGTTTTATCGATTCAACAAGATCTTTAATTTGCTCTACAAAACTAACTACCCATTCCTTGCTTACCATCTCCCCATTAATCCGTATCCGCTCCCTGAAATCAACCAGGTGTGGCGATGTGTAAAGTCCGGTTTTGTAACCCGCCTGTTGCAATATGGCCGCCAGCCCATGACTGGTGCTGCCCTTACCATTGGTGCCTGCAATGTGCACCGATTTAAATTTATCCTGCGGATTGCCCAATGCTGCGCATAGTTTCAGCGTATTGGTAAGGTCAGGTTTTAAAGCTGCCGCACCCACCCGCGAGAACATGGGCAGTTTTTCAAATAAATAATCAAGTGTCTGCTGGTAAGTATCAGATGCCATTTATCGCGAATTCTTTTTCAATTTTAACCTGAAATATTATGACCCACAAAATAATCAAATTTGCAGACTTTGGAATCGGGGATTTGGAATTTGGGACTTTGGGGATTTGGACTTCGGAATTTAAACTTTAGACTTTCGACTAAAGACTTTCGACTTAAGACTACTGTTTCGTCTTAAAAATTATCGTTACATCCCCGAACTGCTGTGGCTCAGGGCCTTCGCTCTTGCTGAACCTGGAATTGTTCAGTTTCTCAATAGCCAGCCGGGTCAGTTGCGGACTTGAAGAGCTTTTCACAAATTTGTTCACAATATTACCGTTCCGGTCCACTGTTACATGTATCACCACCTTGCCGCTTTCATGAAATTCTGCCTCAAATTTATCTGGACTAATGGTCCGGCCCGATAATGTATGACCTATGCCACCTGTGCCATTGCCCGGAATACCCGAGTAGTTGGGCGCACCCGGAGTGCCACCCGGCACACCCTGGTCGCCATGGCCATGGGTTATGCCCTCGCCTGTGCCGGGCAGGTTCTGATTGGCGCTGTTGCCCCCCTGTCCGTTATCGCCGGCATAGGTATATTTTGGTTTTTCCTGCTTGTGTCCTTTTTCGTTGGTTGGCGCTTTACCTTCTTTTTTGTTGGTAGGGGTCACATCCGGCGCATCGGCCTGTGTGCTTCTCACTATGTCTTTCGGTATACTGCTTTTGGCAGCCACGCTCTTAAACACCACGGTAGCCTGGTAGGCAGCCGGGTCCTTGGTGCTCATAGGCTGGTCGTGGCCGCTTCCGTTGTCGCTGGTACCCAGGTTCACCTCCATACCGCCGCCATCATCTATGGGTGGCGGTATCTGGGTATCATGG
This sequence comes from uncultured Bacteroidota bacterium, assembly GCA_903904855.1. Lineage (GTDB taxonomy): Bacteria > Bacteroidota > Bacteroidia > Chitinophagales > Chitinophagaceae > Nemorincola. The sequence goes on from CAIVEH010000262.1 coordinate 19,990, forward strand.
TGCAGCAGGTAAAAACACATCAGCAGCAGCATATGCACCCCCACAGTCCATGTCAGGGCTTTCTTATTTACAGGAGGCTGTTCAGGCCTGTATTGCAGTGCTACCATTTAAAGAATAAAAGTAAGTAAAAATGCAGAATGTAAAAGTTAAAAAGATTTTTGGGTAAAAGCTGCATGCGGCTATTAAGCATCGTTGCCACGCTCGCTTGTACAACTTCTCTTTATTGGGCAGACAATCAAATAATGTAGATAATATTACATATAGACATAGCCTGAAAACGCGGATGACTCGTCTAAGGCTTAACTTCACCACTGCTTATTTCCATAAACCCGTAGCCTAAAATGATTTTAGTAATCCTGTGATTTTTTTATATCCGTTAATTATATAATAAAATATATAATTTTAAATCAATGACAAGTGCCAC
>CAIVEH010000263.1 GCA_903904855.1 uncultured Bacteroidota bacterium
ACAATTTTTATTAAAAAAAATTGTGGTTTTTAAAAAATCAGAGAAGATTTTTTCAAGCTTAGGCTTAAAAATAATTAAAATTACTAGTATGAAAATCGGATATTTTATATCATCTTTATATTCTTTATAAATATCATTTAGCGACATGAAAAACATATTTTGTTGCTATAAAATGGAAGTTATATAAAGGTAGTAAAAATTATGTATTTCAAGAAAGTCAACAATAAAAGAAGCTACCACCTCGAATGGTATCAGTGCTTTGATTTGGCTAGGTGCATGGGATGGGGAGATTCCTCCTTCGTCTGCAAGGTTATCTAATAGGTAAGTTCAATGAAGAACAAGGCGTACAAGTGTGCCCTTCGATTCCTCAGGATAAACTCTGTAACGAATGCTTAATAGTACCACCATAGCTAAGAACCAAAAAGTAAATTATTATATAGTTGTTGCACACCTGGAAAGTGTGGAGGAACTACACATCAAATTACGTGCCAATCTCTTAAAAATGACTATAAAAAGAAAAAAAAATATTTTTTTATTGTAGCACAATAATAATTTTTCTGTACGTTTATTTGATACATCCAACCAATTTATGACATCCAGACACAGGCTTACCATCGTATTGATAGGTGGCCTTTTTTTGTGCTTAGGCACCATCTATTCCTGCAACCACAAAGGAGATTTGCGGGTAGTTTCCAAAAACTTTGAAAGTGAGGTGGAGCAGCAGCAAAACCTGGTCTTCACTTTCAATAAAGACGTGTATCCCGACTCGCTGCTCGGCAACTGGGATTCGACGGCGTACATTGATTTCAGTCCGGCGGTAAAAGGGTTATTTAAATGGAACAGCAGCAATGAGGTGGTTTTCTCTCCGGCTCATGGTTTTGCACCCGGCGCCGAATACACTGCACGGCTGTCGAAACAGCTTGTGAAGCACTCTAAAAAGAAGTATTCGGTAAATGATGAACCTATAAAGTTTCATACTGCCCCGTTGCTGGTTACTGCCACACACCTGTCGTGGACAAGGGGCAAGAACGTGGCCAATGTAATGGTGCAGATGGATATGAGTTTCAACTATGAGGTAAACCTGAGCGAGGCGGCCAACAGGCTGAAACTGAGCAGCAACGGCAACCCTGTGAACATAACCAATGTAAACAACGGCAATGGCAAGGTGCTGAGTCTGCAGTTTATGCCGGTGAATGACAAGGACGAGGAAACACCCCTGAAAATAGCCCTGGACAAGGGCATACCTGTGGTGGGCAGCCAGTATGCATCGGAGAAGGACACGACCTTTACCACCGGCATACCATCGCGCTACAACCTCAGTATTACGGCTATAGCGGCTCAGCATACCGGGAACGACGGCGTGATAACAGTAAGCACTTCGCAGCCGGTAATGGAGCAGGACCTGAAAAGCATGATAACCCTGGAGCCCAATGTGCCTTATGAGGTAATGCTCAATGACGGCGGGTTTACCATTACCAGCAGCTCATTGCTGGTGACCCAGACCTACCAGCTGAACATTTCACCGAAACTGGAAGGCGTTTTCGGCGGGCGCATGAAGCAGGAATATTCGGAGCAGGTAACTTTCGGGAAGCTGAAGCCATCTATCAGATTTGTGAACAGCAAGGGGATTTACCTGAGCAGCGCGGGTTTCAGGAATCTGTCGCTGAATATTGTAAATGTGCCGTCGATAGAAGTTACGGTTATAAAGGTGTATGAAAACAATATTGAGCAGTTTATGCACAAAGGCGTAAGCACAGATTACCACTGGGACCCCGAGGGTGAGAATGGCGGCGAATTTGAATATTATGATACCGAAAACCTTGGCGATACCATTTATCATAAGACCTATGAAACCAGTAAGCTGCCAAGGCAGAATTCGTCGAGCATACTGCATATGGATTTTCAGGACCGGATAAAGAGTTATAATGGTGTGTATGTGGTGAGAGTTAGCTCGAAGGAGCATAACTGGATTCAGCACTCCAAAATACTATCTATAAGTGATATAGGGCTGATAGCCAAGCAGGAAAAGGACGGCATTTATGTGTTTGCCAATTCTATTAAAAACGCCACTCCGATGTCTGGCGTCAGCATATCATTTATAAGTACCAACAACCAGAAACTGACTACGGCTACCACAGATGGAGATGGAGTAGCAGTGTTTAAAAACATAAGCGCTACCTCGCCGGGATTTAATGTGGGCCTGGTAACCGCAAAACTGAATGATGAATTCAGCTTTCTGCTGATAGATAAAGCACAGACCGGCACATCGAGGTTTGATGTGGGTGGCCGCCAGCCAAATGCAACAGGCCTTAATGCCATGATATACCCTGAACGCAATCTGTACAGGCCGGGAGAGGTAATACATGTGAGCACCATAATAAGAGATGAAAGCTGGGCTACACAGAGCGAACTACCTGTGAAAATAAAACTAGTAATGCCAAACGGCAAGGAGTTTGCCACACTGCGCAAAGTACTGAATGAAGAAGGATCGGCAGAAGCCACCTTCTCTCCCCCACCAACCACCATGACCGGCACCTATACCGTGCAGGTATTTACAGGCAATGATGTATTGCTCAACTCGGAGGAAATAAGTGTGGAAGAATTTATGCCCGACCGGATGAAGGTGAGCCTGAAACTGGACAAGGAAGATTACAGGGCCGGAGAAGATGTAACAGCCAGCGTGCAGGCCGATAATCTGTTTGGCACGCCGGCGGCAGGCCGCAATTACCAGGCCGAACTGAATATGAGCAAGGGTACCTTCACAGCAGAGAAATTCCCTGATTATGATTTCGCGCTGCACAATGAATTCCATTTCAATACAGATATGCGTGAGGGCAAGACAGATGACAGGGGCGCTGCATCGCAGAGCTGGAGACTGGATAATACACTAGCAGAAGCGGGACTGGTAAACGGCAATATTATGGCCAGTGTATTTGATGAAACAGGCAGACCTGTGCACAGGTATTCACGGTTTACGGTTTATACCCAGCCAGTGTTTGCAGGTATCAAATGCAAGGAAGATTATGTATCCTCGACACAGCCACTGCCGCTTGGCCTTGTGGTGGTGGACAAAAAAGGAAACCCTACTGATGGAGAGGTTCAGCTGGTGGTGGTGCGTAAAGAATGGCATACAGTGATACAACAGATGGGCAACAGCTACCGGTATGTGAGCCATAATGAGGACAAGATAGTATCGCAGAATAGAGTACATGTATCGGGTACCAATACGCACTTTTCCATCACGCCACAAGAAAGCGGACAGTATGAGGTACGCCTGTTCATAAACGGATCGAATAACTATGTGAGTAAAAATATATGGGCCTATGGCTGGGGCAATACCGATTACACATCATTTGAGGTGAACAATGAAGGCAATGTGGAGATAAAGGCCGACAAGAAAAGCTATAATGTGGGCGAGAATGTGAATGTGCTGTTCACAACACCATTCGAAGGAAGGATGCTGGTAACGCTGGAGCGGGATAATGTGATCAAATATTACTACCTGGATACCAAGAACAAATCGGCCACGCTTAACTTCAAGGCCGGGGAAGATCATCTGCCCAATGTGTATATTACCGCTACCCTCTTTCGCCCAATGCAAGGCGATGATATGCCACTTACCGTAGCACATGGCTACAAATCTGTGAAGGTGGAAAACAAGAGTTATTCAATGCCCGTGACAATTACTGCAGTAGAGAAATCGCGTTCGAAAACCATGCAGAAAATAAGTGTAAAGGCAGCGCCAGGGGCATTTGTAACCATTGCGACAGTAGATGAAGGTATACTACAGGTGAAGAATTTTGAGACCCCGGATCCATATGCTTATTTCTACCAGAAGGTGGCACTGAGTGTGAGCAGTTGCGATATTTACCCATGGTTGCTGCCTGAGGTGAAAACACGCCTGTCGAGCACAGGAGGTGATGGCGCTGATAACTCAAAGCTGAGGCTGAATCCGATGTTTGTGAACAGGGTGAAGAATGTATCGTTCTGGAGCGGAATACTGCAGGCCGATGGCAATGGCAATGTGCATTATGATATTGATGTGCCCCAGTTTTCGGGAGATATAAGGATAATGGCTCTGGCCTATAAAGGCAAAGCATTCGGAAGTGCAGACAAACATATGAAGGTGGCCGACCCAATTATCATCAGCACGGCGCTGCCCCGTTTTCTGAGCCCGAAGGATGAGGTGATAATGCCGGTATCGATGAGCAATACCACCAATAAAGCGACCCATGCAACCATTACTGTAAAGGTAACCGGACCTCTTGGCGTAAAAGGAGAAGAAACCCAGACAGTGGAGATACCAGCCAACAGAGAGCAGCGGGTGGTGTACAATATCTTCGCAAATCCGGCAATTGGCACAGGTAAGGTAACAGTAACTGTAAAAGCGCTCAATGAAACCTTTACCAATGAAACCGATATAGCCATCAGGCCACCAGCATCGTTGCAGAAACTAACTGGTAGTGGTATAGCTGCCGAGAATGGCACTACCCCACTCGCCTTTATGAATAATTTTGTACCATCGTCGGTATCGGGTAAACTGGTGGTGGGTAAATCGCCACTGACCCAATTCAGCAACCAGCTGGACGACCTGGTAAGGTATCCTTACGGATGTGTGGAGCAGACAACATCGGCAGCCTTCCCGCAGCTATATTATGCCGACCTTGTGAAGAGTATGACTGGTGTTACCAATACCATCAGTCCGTCTTACAATGTGCAGCAGGCTATCAATAAACTGCAATCTATGCAGCAGAGCGATGGCGGACTGAGCTACTGGCCGGGAGGCGATTATGAAAGCTGGTGGGGAAGCGTATATGCAGCTCACTTCCTGTTTGAAGCACACAAAGCAGGCTATGAAGTAAATGCCGGCACCCTCGACAGACTGCAGCAATATATGAAATACAAACTGTACAAGAAGGAAACAATATTCTTCTACTACAACAACAGCGAACGAAAAGAAGTAGCGCCTGAAGAAGTGCCATATTCGCTTTATGTACTGGCACTGGCAGGGCAGAGTCAGCAGGCAAGCATGAACTATTATAAGGCGCATAAGGAATTGCTTACTTTGGATGGCAAGTATATGCTGGCGGCGGCTTATACGCTATCTGGTCAGCCAACACAGTCGAAAGAGGTGCTGCCATCGGCATTTCTTGGCGAGATACCGAACCATTGTTTTGATGGCAGTTTCTATTCTTACATCCGCGATGAGGCACTGGCCCTGGATGTACTGATGGATATAGACCCAAATAATCCACAGGTAGGTATAATGGCCAAACAACTATCGGACCAGCTTGCAAGGGAAAAATATCTGAGCACGCAGGAAAAAGCATTCAGTATGCTGGCCCTGGGTAAGATAGCCAAACAGGCCAACCAAACCACATCTACGGCTGCAATACTTGCCCGTGGTAAAACAGTAAGCAATACTACCGGAGCGCCACTGTCTGTGGATCTGAAAAACTACACCTCCGATAAGCTATCGGTGCAGGTAAAGGGCAAAGGTGGGTATTATTATTTCTGGGAGGTAGATGGTATAACTGCAGATGGATCCTTCAAGGAGGAAGACAGCTACCTGAGGGTACGCCGTACTTTTTATGACCGGGAGGGTAATGTGATAACCGGTAATAACTTCAGGCAGAATGACCTGATAGTAGTGGGCCTGGCTATTGATGCGCAGTATGGTAAGGATATAGAAAACGTAGCCATTACCGATATGCTTCCGGCTGGTTTCGAGATTGAGAATACAAGGCTTACTGAAATGCCATCTATGAAATGGATTAAGAAAGATTCGAAGCCTACATACCTCGATGTGCGCGATGACCGGATCAATATGTTCACTAAGGTTAACCAGACCAAGCGGGAATTTTACTACATGGTGCGTGCTGTGTCTCCCGGTACCTACCAGTTAGGGCCGGTGCAGGCTGATGCTATGTATGATGGCAGTTATCATTCTTATAATGGTGCGGGGGTAGTGAGGATAAGTGAAAGGTAACCCTGTCCCTCCCGATGAAAAATCGGGACTTTGTGCCAGGGACCATGCATTAAGCTTCTGAGTTTTGATTTTGGGGTTTGGGGTATGATTGAGCAAATAGGTTTAGTTCGAATTAGTAAGTGATTGGGAATAAATAGGAAAATGAAAAACTGGTTAAAGAAAACAGGGAAACGGGTGGCGCTGGCATTTGGTTGCATGGCGCTCCTGTTTCTTTTGATTGATAGAATAGTGCCGGTTAAACCCGACATTGCTTTTGCCCCTGTGGTGGAGGCAAGGGATGGCACTGTAATGCATACATGGCTGGCTAAAGATCAGCAATGGCGCATAAAAACACGGCTTGACGAAATAACGCCCGAATTGAAAAAAGCTATAGTATTCAAGGAAGACAAGCATTTCTATTATCATCCGGGAGTAAATCTGCTTGCGGTTTTCAGGGCTATATTCAATAACATATTTCACCTCAAAACCACTTCAGGGGCTTCTACCATTACCATGCAGGTGGCAAGGATGCTGGACCCTGAGCCGAGAACGTATTTCAATAAGTGCCTGGAAATGTTCCGGTCGTTGCAACTGGAACTGCATTACAGCAAGGATGAAATATTGCAGCTATACCTGAACCTGGTACCCTATGGCTCCAACATACAGGGCGTAAAGGCGGCTTCATTACTATACTTCAATAAAACGCCCGACCATCTGTCGCTGGCCGAAATAACGGCTTTGAGCATTATTCCCAACCGGCCAAACTCACTGGTGATGGGTAAGGACAATATGCGCATAGTAAAAGAGCGCAACAAATGGCTGATGAGGTTCGGTAAAAGCAATCTGTTTCCGCAAAGTGTAATTAATGATGCACTGCAGGAGCCACTAAATGCTTACCGCCACAATGCACCAAACAGTGTGCCCCAGTTTGCCGTCAGGATTAAAAAATCGCATCCAGGTGAATTGGATATTCATTCATCGCTCGATATGAAGATGCAAAAGAATGCAGAAGAAATTGTAACCAATTACGTGAACCAACTGAAGCTGCACAATATCAACAATGCATCAGTACTGATAATAGACAACCAGACACACCAGGTGCTTACATACATAGGCTCATCCGATTTTTCCGACCGATATCACTTCGGGCAGGTCGATGGGGTTTGTGCTTTGCGCTCGCCGGGCAGCACGCTGAAACCACTGCTCTATGGCATCTCCTTCGACCGGGGCGTGATAACGCCTAAAAGTGTGATTGCCGATGTGCCTATCAGCATTAAAGGGTACTCTCCTGAGAATTATGATAAACTCTTCAGGGGTAATGTGACAGTGGAATATGCATTGAGCAATTCGCTCAACATCCCTGCCGTAAAACTGCTGGATAAAGAAGGTGTGGGAGATTTTATCAATACACTCAACAGGGCAGGATTTGCTTCCATTTTCCAGAGAAGGAAGAAGATAGGGCTTTCCCTCATCCTTGGTGGCTGCGGGGTGCGGCTCGATGAGTTGACTGCGCTGTATACTTCGTTTGCCAATGACGGCAAATACTACCCTATCTCTTTCACCGTGCCTGACTCTAGTCAGATTCAATCAAAAGACAAACACCCTAACGACTCAGGTGTCAGCATCATGTCGCGCTCTGCCAATTATATGCTTACCCGTATCCTCTCTGAGTTGCACCGCCCCGATCTGCCCAATGCATTTGATGAAGCACAGGGCATACCACATATAGCCTGGAAAACCGGCACCTCTTATGGCCGTAAAGATGCATGGAGCATAGGGTATAATAAGCGATATACAATAGGTGTGTGGCTGGGTAATTTCTCAGGGGCAGGAGTGCAGGAACTGAGCGGGGCCAATACTGCCACTCCCCTGTTGTTCAAGCTCTTCAATACCATAGACCATAATGCAGCCAATGAATGGGTGGAACCGCCTAAAGAGATCGCCTTCCGCCTGGTATGTGCTGAGACAGGTAAAGTGCCCGATGATTTCTGCCACAACCAGGTTATGGATTACTACATACCGGGCGTGAGCAGCAATGAAAAGTGCGATCATTATAAAGAGGTGTGGCTCTCTACTGATGAAAAATATTGCTACTGTACCTCTTGCCTGCCACCCAATGGCTACATCTCCAAACTGCTGCCCAATGTATCGCCCGAACTGGCCTCTTATTATGATGGCGGGAATGTGCCCTACACCAAACTCCCACCCCATAACCCTGCCTGCACCCGCGTATTTAAAGGGCAGGCCCCTGTCATTACCTCACTCACTAATGGTATGACCTACCTGATAGAAAATAAAGAGCAGCAGAAATTATTGCTCAGTTGCACCACGGCCAATGATGTGCATAAAGTATACTGGTACATCAACGACCATTTTTATGCAGCCACCAAAGCCAATGAAAAGATGTTTTTCTCAGCGCCATCTCAGAGCCTAAAAATATCCTGCACGGATGATAAGGGACGGAATACGAATATTGAGATTAAGGTGAAGTTTATATGAGGGGTATAATATCTATGCCAGACATAACGATACCATCGGAATAGAAATTTAAACATTTTCTATACCTTTATAAAAAATTCAATCCATGAAACGGATTTTATTAAGCTCTATCTTTCTTCTATTCTGTTTTATTTCTGCTACTGCCCAGCAATTTAAGTGGGTTAAGGGTGGTGGCACCGGCCAGGATTTTACTTCAGACCCCTCATGGGAATGGGAACAAGTAAAATACATGTGCACTGACCCTAATGGAAACATATATGCGCTCAGTATAGTGGGCAATTTCCCAATTTCTGCTGATACTTTTTACCGGAGCAGTGCCTACGGAGTATTTCCCAATACACTGCTCACAAGTTATACCTGCAATGGAGTTATGCGATGGGCTAAACTAATTGCATCTGATGATGGAGATTGTTTACCTGTGGGAATTGTTGCAGACAGCTTAGGGCATATTTATGTTTCTGGTTATTTTGAAAATTTAGGTACACATTTACATATAGGTTACGACACCACTACCCCTTCCTGGACCTATCAGTCTGCTAGTCTTATTCAATTTGATACTTCGGGACATTTTAACTGGCTTAGGTATGTAGGTGATAATTCACCGTCCACGGAATATGGAGTAGGTTATATAGGCGATGTACTGGCTATGGACGGTGCAAACAATGCACATTATATCAACTATGTGAGATCAGGCGTACATCTTACACCAACAGTAACAAGTATCGGCGGAACATACGATCTTGTTTATAACTCGGCAGGAGTATTAATAAGTGAGGTTAGGTTGGATTTAGATTCAGAGTGGGAGATAAATGGAGCAGTTATTGATCCATCGACAAATAAATTGTATGTAACGGGTGAGATAAACCCGACTATATACGGGGGATTTCTAACAGACACATTTTATGCTGCTGCCTTTGATGCAAGCAGAAACCTTCTATGGATGCATTTTTGTGGGCATGGTGATGATGATGCCCTCACAGGCATTGTTATGGATAACAATAAAAATTTATTTTTTTGTGGCGGAGCACAACCAATATCTGGATCTCCCGTTTTTTCTTTTAATGGAGATTCGGTTACTGCGCCTTATGACATTCTTACTATATTAATGAAAACTGATACAAATGGTTCGGTAAAATGGATAACTGATTATGCCGTACATACCTCAGTAAATGTATTCCGTTCCATTACGTTATTACCTAATGGCAAAGTTGCTGCAGCAGGAATTTTCGCAGGCTCTCTTTACTACAATACCTTTTATGGAACAGTTATGACACCTCCAGCTACCGGCCAGGATCCATATTTTGTGATTGTTGATTCCACAGGAGATTTGCAAAATTTATTGCAAATTCAAAATGATGGATTTTACAATGGTGCTAATGTAATAACTTCCGACAGGACAGGGAATTTGTATATTGGAGGATATGTTGAAGATAGTATCTGGGCTGGAACTCCTGCTATACCTGCCTATCATTCAGTAGGTGGCAATTCCGATTTTTTTATCCTGAAATACGGCGTTGATTGTTTTTGCGCTTCCATGCCTGCAGCATCTTTTACAGATACGGGTACACATACTGTAGATGCAACTTATACAGGTACTACATCAGGGATAGATAGTATTGTTTGGAGTTTTGGAGATGGGCACACCGGAACCGGAATAAGCGTTCTCCATACTTATACAGTTGCAGGTACCTTCCACTTATGCGTTAAGGTTTATACCAATTGTGGAAATGATTCTGACTGCACAAATATAGTTTTACCATGTGTCGGGCCACCTGCATCTGCTTTTACTAAAACAGGAATGCATACAATTGGTGTAACTTATACCGGAACCACCACTGCATTAGACAGTGTGAAATGGATTTATGGCGATGGGCATACCGATACAGGCATTACCGCTACTCATACTTATAGTGCAATTGGCACATATCAGGTATGTGCGGTTGCTTATAACCCCTGCGGAACTGATACCGCATGCAGATATGATACTGTTCTTTGTATTGCGGCTCCCGTTGCAACTTTTACAGATACGGGCAGACATACAATAGGTGGTACATATACCGGCACAACTACAGGAGTTGATAGTATAGTCTGGAAATTTGGGGACGGAACGGAAGCTAGTGGCATATCAGTACTTCATACTTTTTCAGCAATCGGCACTTATCATGTTTGTGTTATTGCTTACTCTCATTGTGGCAATGATACAGCCTGCAACTATGACACCGTTATTTGTATAGCGCCACCTGTTGCATCTTTTACCGATACAGGCACACATACGGTTGGGTTTGTTTATACCGGCACAACCTATCTGCTGGATAGCGTTTTTTGGAGTTTTGGGGATGGACATTCAGCTACTGGTACAACAGAAATACATACTTATTCAGTTTCTGGTACGTTCCATGTTTGCGCTACTGTTTATACAAGTTGCGGTGTTGATTCAATATGCCATAATGTAACAATAGAGATTCCTTCTGAATTTATTTCTACACTATCCAAAGAACAACTGAAGGTATGGCCTAACCCTGCAC
>CAIVEH010000264.1 GCA_903904855.1 uncultured Bacteroidota bacterium
TAATCATCAAAAAGTGTAAACCTTTTTCAGGACGTGACAGATGATCCGAAGTTTTTGAACCCGAGACGCCAGGCTTTCAGTCGTAAGTGTTCCATTTTTCCACGCCGTGTGTCGTACTGATTAGGGTTGTCACAAGGAGATCCGGATCATGAATATAGAAAGAATAAAACAGCAAATCATATTCGAATATTTGTCAGGCGATATAAGCCTGCGTAAATTGGCCTTCAAATATGATTATGATCATAATGTGATTTACAAATGGATAATGGCATATCAAAGGTTGAATAGGAAGGAGCGGTTGCTTAACCCGGGTACAGCAGTAAAAAAGGCTTTACCAGAAGCGGGGCCTGCGCCTACGACTGTTGAGATGTCTACGGATATTAAATGGTTACAGGAAGAATTACGTCTGTCACAAATACGAGTGCTATTATTGGAAGCAACAATAGATATAGCTGACGAGAGATTTGGCACCAGTATGAGAAAAAAAGTTGGCGCCAGGCAGTCTTGAAAACCAAAGAATCGCATGGGATTGATATATCCCTTCTTTGTTCACTGTCTGGCTATTCACGCCAAACTTATTATAAGCAATTGCACCATAAAGAGAAGTCACAAATTGAGGGAGGGTTGATTATCCGGCAGGTGATGGATTATCGCAAGATTCAGAAAAGGCTGGGAACCATTAAGTTGTTAAGTTTGATGGCTCCTTTTCTAAAGCAACATGAGATCGGTATTGGCCGGGATTCGATGTTTACCCTTTTACGGCTTAACGGTCTTTTAATCGGCAAGGGAAAGAGTAATAAGCCCCGAACGACAGACTCGAACCATTGGATGAAGAAGCATCCCAACCTGATACAAAACCTGACCCCTGTAATGGCCGGCGGGCTTTGGGTGAGTGATATTACCTATATTAACTTAAGTCAGGGCCATAGCTTCCTGAGCCTGGTAACCGATGCCTATAGCCGTAAGATCGTAGGTTTCCACCTCAGCGAACACCTTACTGCTGCCGGGCCGGTAGCTGCCTTAGGGATGGCTATCCAGTCCTGCAGCAATACCGAGGGATTGATCCACCACTCAGACCGAGGTTCGCAGTATTGTTGTACTGATTATGTGGGAGTATTGCAGGAAAATAAAATCAGCATCAGCATGACTCAAAGTGGAGATCCCAGAGATAATGCGATAGCGGAAAGGGTAAACGGTATATTAAAAAGCGAATTGCTGGAAGATGTCTATACAGATGTGCGGACCGCCAGGATATCAGTAGCAAGGGCAGTGAACACGTACAACTATTTAAGGCCGCATACAAGCCTTGATATGCTTACCCCGGCTTTGGCACACAGCAAGGTTAACCAGCTAAAGCGTCACTGGACAAGCCCTTACCAAAGGCGATTAAAAAGGGAGGCCAGTATGAAAGGTAATCAAACCTGAGTTACCCACAAAAAGCAGCGACTTTTAAAAAGAAAAAAAGAAGCAAAAAAAGAAAAACATGTTAGGATGTGGAGAACGCTCTGCGTTCCCCACATCCTAACACGACAAACGAGCAACAAATAGTCTTAACTTTATAAAAAAAAGTGACAACCTTTTCCAGTACGACTCACGCGGAACATCCCGGAACAGTGTGAAACACGTTCATTATCAGTGTGTTTCATCTTTTAGCAAATCGTCCAACTTGGCTAAGTGGTTGATAATCAACTAATATTAAATTTGCTTTTTTGTCGACATTGATGCAATTTACTGATAATCAATTATTTCCTGTTTAGTAGCTGGCATACATATTTTGCCATTTGTTTGTTCACCGTATAACGTGTATAA
>CAIVEH010000265.1 GCA_903904855.1 uncultured Bacteroidota bacterium
AGTTCCAGTTTGTGTACTACAGATTTTATAATTCGCTCAAAACCTGATTGTTGCATCTTCAATAATTACAGAGCAAAGAAAGCAATATTTGTCTCGCTAAAATATATATAAAATATTGTATTTTGTGTACTACAAATCAATTGAAGCCATTATGGATGTCGTATTTTCGCTTATATCGTACCCCCCTACGAATAAACAAGTATCGATTTCCAGACATTTTACGAATTAGGTATGAAATAATAATATTTAATTAACAAAACCTGCAATGTGGGTTAAAATTCCATTTCCAGTTACTAACGTTTTTTATTGTACACTCGTCATATATGCTAGAACTCTTAAAATAGTACATTTTAAAAAACAACTTCCCAAAAAAAATAAAACTTAAAACCAATTTTATGAAAAAAACAATCAGCCTTACTATTATTACTTTGCTGCTGGCATTTTCCACTTATGCATTGAGTCCGCTTACCGGAACTATGTCTGTATGTGCAGGTTCCTACACTACTATTTATGAAGACAGTTTGTATGTAGGAGGTACATGGTCCAGCAGTAATTTATCCGTTGCCACAGATACTTCTCTTGGTGGGGGTGCATGCTCCATATATGGCGTATCGGCAGGCGCATGCACTATCACTTATACGCTTGGTGGCAGTTATGTTACCGCTTCATTTACCGTTAACCCATTGCCAGCTGCAATTAGCGGAGTCAGCTCGTTCTGTGTGGGTACGACCACCACTTTCTCGGATGCCACACCCGGCGGTATCTGGACTAGCTCCTATCCATCAAGTGTTACCATTGGTTCATTGACAGGCGTGGCTACAGGAGTATCTACGGGTTGGTCTTATATTACCTACACTATTCCTACCGGCTGCAACATCAGTACATCAGTTACAGTTGTTTCCACTGCACCTCCTATCGATACCGTTGCCGGCAGTTCTACAGTTTGCCTGGGCTCAACAACAACACTAACAGACGGCACACCAGGCGGCACATGGAGCAGCTCTGACCCTTCAATTGCTACAGTCAGCTCAACCGGTGTGGTTACTGGAATTTCATCGGGTTCTTTTTATATCAGCTACACGATACCAGCAAGCTGCGGTTCATCTCTGGCATACAGGCATATGAACTGCACATCAACTACATATCCCGGATATATATATGGTTCTTCTTCAATCAGTGTTGGCTCCACTACTACTTATTACGAATCTGTACCCGGTGGAATTTGGAGCAGCAGTAACCCGTCAGTTGTAACAATCGGTTCTGCAACTGGTTTGGTTACCGGTGTTTCATTAGGTTCGGCTGTAATATCTTATGAAGTACCGACTGGCTGCAGTGGCCCGGCATATGCAACACAAACGATAACGGATACTGTATATAACCGGATATCTGGTTATGTCGGTTTTGACAGTTCCTACACTGGTCACGGAATTTTCAAAGTATGGCTGATTACTTATAATCCAACTACTCATCTTTTGGAGGCAATTGACTCCATTACTGATAGTGCCTATATTTATACCTACACTAGTCTTTATTATGAGTTTGGTGGTGAGCCAGCCGATTCCTACAGGGTCAAAGCAGCTTTTTACCCCGATACATTCAGCAGTACCGGCTATGTGCCTACTTATCATACCAGCAGTTATTACTGGAGTACAGCTGATGTATTTTATCACACCATCACTTCAACTGATGATAACAAAAATATCAATATGGTTTTTGGCAGTGTTTCAGCCGGACCAGGTTTTATTGCCGGAGATGTAACAATGGGGGCCAACAAAGGCTCGTCGGGCTCTTCACCATCGGCTGGGTTGCTGATGCTGGCTTTAAATGCAACAGGTAATTTGGTTCAGAAGGCCTACACTGACGGGTCAGGCCATTATTCCTTTAGTAATCTTCCACTGGGTACTTACACCATTTACCCTGAACTGATGAATTATAATACCACTGCCTATACAGGAATAACCCTTACAACCACTTCATCATCGATGGCGGCAGCCAACTTTGGGCAGCATACTATTTCTAAAACTATAATTCCAATAGTAACCGGCGTAGAAAATACAGCATACACAGTATCTTCTGCTTTTGCTTTTCCTAACCCAACCAACGGCAAACTGAATATTCAGTGGACTGAAACAACCAATGAGAAAGCAGTTATCAGCATTAATGATGCAACAGGACGCGAAGTGTATACCACATCTATAAATATGACTCAAGGTACAGGCACAAGCCAGGTTGACCTTTCTGGTCTAACCTATGGCACCTACCTGATTTCGGTGAAATCAACCAATATCAATTACAATAATAAAATTGTGCTTGCACACTTAGAGTGAATTACTAATTTTTTGAGGGTACAAAGGAGGCGGGAACGCCTCCTTTGTGTTTTAAATGAAAATTTAATACATTATTAAATAATCAATTGTTTTCAACAATTCTAAAAACAGGTTCTACCAATAATCCATTTCAAAAAAATAATTTTTGATATAATAACAACTAATTCCAAATTCCCAATTCCAAATTCCGTTTTTTCCTATTATTTCCTTATCTTCGCCGCTCGAAAAAATCTATTTATTTAAAACTTTTGATGCAAATGTCTCATTTTACAGCTGAAAAGAAGGCCAATATTTTTAAAACTTATGGCGGTAGCGCCACTAACACAGGCAGTATAGAAGCGCAGATCGCTATGCTCACAGAGCGGATCAATCATATCTCCGCTCACCTGAAACTTAACAAGAAAGACTTCTCTTCCAACCGTGGACTGATGTCGATGGTAGGACGCAGAAAACGCTTACTCACTTATCTCAGCCACAACAACCTCGAGTCGTATCGCGGGTTGCTCGAAAAGCTTGGTTTACGCAAATAAGCTTATCTTCAATAGCTATTCCCAACTTTTTAGGTTGGGAATTGTTTTTTTTAAGTCGTAAGTTATCAGTCATTAGTCGTAAGTCTGCGATAAAAAATAGCTTTTTTCTACTAAGTTATTTTTTTGCACCTACCTCAATCAACTGATAAATTTCTGTTTAATACTATGGTCTTTTACAGACTTACGACTGAATACTAAATTAACCGATGACTAAATTAATGATGTATGACTCCAAATCCGACTTCCGTTTCGCTTAAATATGGCGATAAGGAACTATCGATAGAAACGGGCAGGATGGCCCGCCAGGCCGATGGCGCTGTAGTAGTGCGCATGGGCGACTGTATGGTATTGGCTACTGTAGTAGCTACCAAAGAACCAAAAGCTGGGCAGTCTTTCTTCCCGCTGAGTGTTGACTACCAGGAAAAATTCGCTTCTGCCGGCCGTATTCCCGGCTCTTTCTTCAAACGCGAAGCCAGGCTGAATGATTATGAAATTCTGACTTCACGCCTTATCGACCGCGCATTGCGCCCATTGTTCCCCGATGATTATCTGTGCGAAGTACAGGTGCTGGTAACACTGATATCAAGCGATGCTGAAGTATTGCCTGATTCACTGGCATGTCTTGCAGCCTCTGCCGCACTTGCAGTTTCCGACATTCCGATCCAGGAAGTAATATCTGAAGTACGAATAGGCCGCATCAATGGCGAATACATTGTGAACCCTACCCGCTCCCAGATTAAAGATTGCGATCTTACTATTATTGTTGCTGCTACCGAGCACAACATTATGATGGTAGAAGGTGAAGCTAAGGAGTGTGATGAAGCAAGCCTGATCAAAGCTATTGAAGTAGCACATGATGCTATTAAAATACAGGTTAAGCTGCAGCATGATCTGAGAGAAAAAGTAGGTATTACTGCTAAACGTGAATACACGAAGCCTTATACCAATCCTGAACTGGAAGCAAAGGTTGAAGCTTACGGCAAGGATGAAATATACAATATTGCAAAGGGCGCACTCGGCAAGCACGAGCGTGGCGATGCTTTCAAGAAAGTAAGAGAAAATTATAAAGCTACTTTTGCTGAAGGCGAACTGAAAGCTGAAGATGCTGCATTACTGGGCACCTACTTCCACGACCTGGAAAAGAAAGTGATCCGCGATATGATGCTGCACGAAAAAGTGCGCCTCGATGGCCGTGGCCTCGAAGTGGTTCGCCCGCTTACGCTTGAAGCTGACCCGCTGCCTTCACCTCATGGTTCTGCATTGTTTACCCGTGGCGAAACACAATCATTAACTACTGTTACATTGGGTACTGTGGATGATGAAGTACTGCTGGAAACTGCTGCTACATCAGACTACATTAAATTCTTCCTGCACTATAACTTCCCGCCATTCAGTACCGGCGAGGTGAAGATGATGCGTGGTCAGAGCCGTCGCGAAGTGGGCCATGGCAACCTTGCCCTGCGTTCACTTAGGCAGATGATGCCTGCTGAATATCCATATACTGTTCGTGTAGTTTCCGATATCCTGGAGAGCAATGGTTCTTCATCTATGGCTACTGTATGTGCTGGTTCGCTGGCTCTGATGGATGCCGGGGTACCAATGCCTAAACACGTGAGTGGTGTGGCTATGGGCCTTATTGCCAAAGGAGGCCAGTTTGCAGTGCTTACCGACATATTGGGCGATGAAGATCACCTGGGCGATATGGACTTTAAAGTTACCGGTACCCGCGATGGTATCTGTGGTATACAGATGGACATAAAATGCGACGGTCTGAGCATGGAAATCATGATGCAGGCACTGGAGCAGGCTAAACGCGGACGTTTGCACATACTGGATGCCATGTATACATGCATTCCAGCTCCAAGGCCGGATCTGAAACCACACGCACCAAGGATCGAACAATTGAATATTGACCGTGAATTTATCGGTGCAGTTATCGGGCCGGGCGGTAAGATCATACAGGAAATACAGCGCGAAACAGGCGCCAAGATCAATATTGAGGAAGTTGGCCAGGAAGGTATCATCAAGATATTCTCTGCCAATAAAGAAAGTATTGACAAGGCGCTTAAGTGGATCCGTAGCATAGTTGCTATACCAGAAATCGGCGCTACTTATGAAGGTACTGTAAAGAGCATTATGCCTTTCGGTGCATTTGTAGAATTTATGCCGGGCAAACAGGGCTTGCTGCACATCAGCGAAGTAAGCTGGAAACGCCTGGACACACTGGATGGTGTGCTGAAAGAAGGTGATAAGGTAAAGATACAGCTTGTAGGCACCGACCCAAAAACGGGTAAACTGCGCCTGAGCCGTAAAGTACTGATGCCAAAACCTGAAGGATTTGTAGAAGCGCCACCACGTGAGCGCCGCGAAGGTGGCGATGACCGCAGAGGTGGAGGCGACCGCGACCGTGGTGATCGCGGAGACCGTGGCGGACATAAAGGTGGAGGCGACCGCAACCGTGGCGGCAACGACCGTGGCCCGCGAGATGGCGGACATAAAGGCCCCCGTGATGGTGGCGACCGCCCACAGCACAAAGAACACAACAACGATGAAAAGCCTAATGTAATTCATACTGCACCTCAGATAGATGCAAGTGATGAAGCTGATATGGCTTTATAAGTGAGGAGAAAGAGAGCGGAAATCGTTTTCTGTTCAATAAAGTATTAATTATTGCAGCCCATCTGAAAAGATGGGCTGTTTGATTTTTATAAACGATTCTGTACCCTCTTTATACATGGAAAAATATGCCTGAAATTTTTGAATTGATTGCTGATTTCAACCAAATGGCGGCTTTGGTAGCAAAACAATTTTATAATAAATACCATCGAACAGATTTGCTAAGCGCTTATCACGAAAAAATTATACCGAAAGAAGGAAAGTTAGGTATACTGAAATATTATAGCTTTCATGGTATTGGTATTTATGCTGAAATAGGAAATGTTGAAATTGATTTTGATTTTGGACCAGGACCTGAAAACAAGTCAGATGGATTTGACTGTTACAGGCTAGCAAAATTTGCAAAATCAAATTTGAAATATAGCCGCTTCAAAGACGAACTAGTTGTAAATTCCTTACTTGAAAAATTGGCTGTTGAAGGATCTATTTTCCTACCTCAGCCTTCGCGGAACTATTATCTTGATGTATAGCCAGACTTTCTTTTGATATTTATTTAGCTAAGTAGTGTTTAGAATAATTTCATAACTTTGGTATATGGTCTTAGTATTGAAAAAAGGAGCAACCGAACAGGAAATGCAATTAATAAAAGAGAAATTGCACAAAAAGTCGCGTAATGCTGGTGTAGACATAAAAAAATATTCAGGTAAAATAAAATTGAAAGAAGACCCATTGATAATGCAGAAAAAAATGCGTGATGAATGGGGATAAATATCTGCTTGATACCAATATTGTACTTTATATTTTGAATGGTGAGGAGGACCTGATCAACTTTCTGAATAAACAACAATTTTATATTTCCATCATTACAGAAATGGAATTGCTCAGCTTCCCGAAAATTACAAAACAGGAAATTCATGAGATTGATAGTTTTATTCAGGAAACTGAAATCGTAGGATTAACTGAGCAGATAAAAGAAATGGCAATAACAATCAGAAGAAAGTACAAACTAAAGCTACCGGATAGTATTGTGGCTGCGAGTGCATTCGTACTGGATATCCCTCTGATTACTGCAGATAATCAGTTTAAAGTTGTTTCTGACATACAATTATTAATTTACGACCCAGCCAGATAATAAACTATCAATTTAACTCTCGGAGACCGCTCTGGAATTATGATTACTCTATTCCATATTTACAGCAAACATAAAACAGCGTTGTCTGTTAAAGTAATCAGCCCATCCCCTTTAGGACAGGCTGAAAATTAATTTTCCTTTGTTTAAATTCTATCAATTGAGCATCGTGAATTGTTTGCTCTAAACTATTTCAAATTCTTCATTACTCTGCTCAATCTGCCGCGATTTGTTGACTATTTCCCGTATTACCTGGTCCAGTTTTTCAGAAGACTCATAGATGAAATTAAATAGATCACTGTTCTCAGGGTCCAGTTTCTCATGATCAATCAACTGGCAGCAACCAAGAATATTAGCCAGTGGCGCTCTCACAATATGCGATTGAAGCCATGCTATTTCGGTCAGTTGTTTATCCTGTAGTTCAAGACGGGCCATATGGGCTATTTCATCAGTAATATCATGAGCCACAACAAATGCACCGGTAGCAACTCCGTTGCTGTCAAATTCTATCTGTCGGTACGAATAAATATGCCGTATAGCCCCATCCTTCCGGATGATCCGGTAGTGGAAGTTGACATTTTTACCGGCGCTTGTCGACTCCTCGATAATTTCTGCAACCCGATTCTTGTCATCCGGATGAACAAAAGCAAGCCATTCATTGTAATTCTGTACATTATTTGATGGTGAGATTCCGTAAATATTACAAAACTGTTCCGACCATATACCTTTTTTCGTGGCAAAATCTGCTTCATAACTTCCAAAATTCGCTACTTCCTGAGCCCGCAAAAGCAGTAATTCATGTTTCTTGAGTTTCTTTGTTAGAATAGTGCGCAGCTCTTCATTTTCAAAAAAGTCGAGTGCAAAAGACAAATCGCTTGATACATCTTCCAGCAGTTTGATTTCATCATCATCGAATACATTTGTATAGCCAGAATAAAGCGTAACCACACCCAGTACTTTACCTCCTTTTTTCAATGGTAATGCAACAGAAGAATTAAAACCATGGCTTAAAGCATTCTCCTTCCATGGTGCCATTCCTGGATCCTGGCTGATGTCGTTGGAATATACAATCCTGCCCTCCCTGATTGCAGTGCCTGAAGGACCGTTACCTTTAGGTGTGTTTACATCTGTTGACACTTCCAGGTTATCTGTATAATCACACCCCACCCCTGCACATGCTACAGGTAGTATCTTTTCAGATTTTTCAGTGAGAATCCCTACCCAGGCCATTCTGAATTGCCCTATTTCAGTTGCAATCATGCAAACCTTATCGAAAAGCTCCTGCTCATTATCGCTATGAATGATAGCGTGATTTACTGCACTTATAAACGCATAAAGCCTGTTGGCGTAGGTTACTCTGTCATCTGCCAGCTTTTTCTCGGTAATATCCCTGAAATTATTGACTATGCCTTTTATTGCCGGCACTTGCAGCATATTGGTTACAATAGCCTCTATCCAGCGCCAGGATCCGTCTTTATGTTTCATACGGCCTGTATGGCCCTGGAAAGATACTCCCGGGTTTTGGAATGCATACTCAATAGCCTTACCCGCCGGAATAACATCGTCGGGATGCATAATGCTAAAAAGATCCATCTCCATAAACTCCTCCACACTATAACCTAATACCTTGGTAACAGAAGGCGCAACATAGGAAGTCTTTCCCTCAGCATTGAGTATACCTACACCTCCTGCACTATTTTCAATAAGGGAACGGAACCGGTGCTCATTTGCCACTAATTTTTCTTCAGCCAATACCGACTCGGTAACATCATGTACTACAGAATAGATACCCACAGGAATATTATCTGAATCGCGCTCTATCACCCTCTTCGACTGCATGTACCTTATTTCTCCATCCGGCCTTATTATTCGGTGGCTGAAGGTTACAGTGCATTGTGCCGCATCGGCATCCCTGGTTATTTTCATTACACGCTCAAGGTCTTCCGGATGAATAATATTCTGCCAGTCTTTATACTTTCTCTTCCCCTCTTCA
>CAIVEH010000266.1 GCA_903904855.1 uncultured Bacteroidota bacterium
AACTAAGGATTCAGTAAATAACAGATTGTTTGAGAGGAGAAGAACTAATGAATTCTCACGGAAAATAAATGGAAGGGGGGGTAAAAATAAAAAAATAAATTGAGAATCAAAATTTAAGACAAACTATTATAAAAATTGACTCAACATTAAAAACAAATAATCCTATTTAATCTGTCGGCGAAAAAGAAACAATGCTACACCAGAAAAAATAAAATTAGGAATCCATACTGCCAGAAAAGGGCTCAGATCGGCTTTGGTAGCAAAGGTTGTAGATACCTGCAGAAACATTATATAGACAGCGCTTATAACAATTCCAAGAGCAAGATGTAAGCCACTACCGCCACGAATTTTCCGACTGGCAATACATGCTCCAATTATTGTAAGAATAAACCCTGCAAATGGCTGAGCCGATCTTCTTTCCTTTTCCACAAAATATGTACTCAGGTTTTCCCTGCCATGCAATTGCTCGGTAGCAATATAGCGGTTCAATTCTGGTGTTGTAAGGGCTTCCTTTATAGCATCTGTACGGTTAAGATCACCCGGAGTAATTGCATAGTTTGCAACCATTTCAGGCACCCTGGTTACCGATTCTTTATCTGAGTCGTTGGTGCGGATAACAACATTGTGTAAGTGCCAGTTTTTTTTAACTGTATCATAGGTAATATAATCGGCCATCTTTTTTTCCTTCAGATAAATACCGACGATTTTTTCTTCTGTAAAATGTGTACCTGAGTTAGTTGAATAATTATAATCGTGCAGATACAGGTATGTGTTCTTTGAGACAGCAATGTGCATATTTTCGCTGGTTGCCCTGAAGTTGTCATCATTTATATATCTGTCTTCAAAAGCAATACGTTGCTTGTTGGCAACAGGAATAATCCAGTGATTGGCAATGAGCGAAATGGTACATAATAAACCTGCTCCTACAATGTAAGGCCTTAAAAACCGCTGATAGGAAACACCTGAAGACAGAATAGCAATAATCTCAGACTTATACGCCAGTTTTGAAGTGAAAAAAATGGTAGCAATAAAAATAAACAATGGAAAAAGTAATGCAGTAATATGCGGGACGAAATTCTTATAGTAATTCAAAACAGTAAGAACTGATGCTTTTTTGGACACGATATTATCCACCTTCTCCGAGTAATCGATAACGCATGAAATTACCGCAAGCACCATGATGGCAAAGAGGAAAGTGTAAATGAATTTCCTGATGATATACCTGTCCAGCTTCTTGATACCTATATAGCCGAAAATATTCTCCCGGGCGGAAGAAATCTCATTGTTATCTGTAACAGTATCTGTCTGCGCCATACGATTCTGCCTGAAAAAAAATGCGGCTTAATAAAATCTACAACCTGGTTTTAAGAACAGGTATCATTTCGTTTTTCCATGCCCCAAAATCACCAGCAAGGATATGCTTTCTGGCTTCTTTCACCAAATGTAAGTAAAATGCAAGGTTATGAATACTAGCAATTGTTAAACCGGTGAATTCGCCGGCTATAAACAAATGCCGAAGATACGCTTTAGAATAAAACTGACTTGTAGGGCAATCCAGTCCTTCATCAAGAACACTGAAATCATTTGCCCACTTTTTATTCTTAATATTGATTACTCCCTTAGTAGTAAATAACATACCATTGCGCCCGTTACGGGTTGGCATTACACAGTCGAACATATCTATACCCAGCGAAATGTTCTCGAGTATATTCCATGGTGTACCGACACCCATCAGGTATCTGGGTTTGTCTTCCGGAAGTATTTCACAGCAAAGCGCACTCAGTTCGTACATCATTTCTTCAGGCTCCCCAACACTAAGGCCACCAATGGCATTACCATCGCACTCCATACCAGCAATAAATTCAGCTGAAAGTTTCCGTAAATCTCTGTAGGTACTCCCCTGCACTATCGGGAATAAAGATTGTTCATAACCGTACTTCGGTTCGGTTTCACTCATATGCTTCACACACCTTGCCAACCAGCGGTGGGTAAGTTCCATAGATGTTTTGGCATAAGCGTATTCAGACGGATATGGCGGGCATTCATCAAAAGCCATGATGATATCAGCACCTATACTTCTTTGGGTATTTATTACAGATTCAGGAGTAAACAAATGCCTCGACCCATCAATATGCGACTGAAATAAAACACCTTCTTCTTTGATCTTGCGGTTTGCCGCCAGTGAAAAAACCTGGTATCCTCCGCTATCCGTTAGAATCGGGCGATCCCATCCATTGAACTTGTGCAATCCACCAGCCTGCTCCAGAACATCAACACCCGGCCTCAGGTATAAATGGTAGGTGTTACCCAGAATTATCTGAGCATTAATTTCCTCTTTCAGTTGTGTCTGGGTAACTGCTTTCACACTACCCACTGTGCCTACCGGCATGAAAATGGGTGTTTCAATAACACCATGATCGGTGGTTAATGAGCCTGCACGGGCGGATGTGGTGGGGTCTTTTTTTATTAGATCGAAAGTCAAGTAATATAGATATTAAACAATTAATAACGGAGATACAAACCAGTTCTCCCGGTTCAAAATTATTCTTTTATAGGTTCTATGAAAAGTTAAAACGGACTCAGAAACTCACCCAGCCCAACAAATGATAAATCCCTTGCAGAAAGAATCGGGTCCTTCACGTCCCAGTCAAACCCAATACTATCATACCTTATACCTGTGTCGCTTGATTTATTGTATTCGGTAGAAACCAGGTAATAGGTCAG
The DNA here is from genome assembly GCA_903904855.1 of uncultured Bacteroidota bacterium. Classification (GTDB taxonomy): domain Bacteria; phylum Bacteroidota; class Bacteroidia; order Chitinophagales; family Chitinophagaceae; genus Nemorincola. The sequence goes on from CAIVEH010000266.1 coordinate 2,725, forward strand.
AGCTTCATCAGTAAGCGCTTTAAAACCATGTGCAAATCCCTCGGGTATATAAAATGCCTTATGGTTCTCACCTGAAAGTTCCTGTGTAAAAAACTGCCTGAAAGTTGGTGAATCTTTCCGCAGGTCCACAATTACATCCAGTATTACACCTTGAGGACAAAATACAATTTTGCTATGATGGTATGGCGGTAACTGAAAATGCATTCCCCTGATCACATCCTTTTTAGAGAATGAAAAATAGCTTTCCCTTAGTGTGAAATTAATTCCGTTTTCCTTTAAGGTGCTTTCATGAAATGCCTTTACAAATGTACCTCTCGCATCTGTAGATTTGGGTAATGTAATCAGTTTTGCGCTACTGAAAATTTCTGTAACTATCATACTAAAAATACTATTAAACGGGTACTTAATCCCCGAAATACTCTTCTATCTGCCAGATGCATTTTTCATGTGCAGTCTGGTGCTTATCGGCATACCATTCAGCAGTCCATCTTATGGCTGTGCGGGCATCCATCTGCGATTTCCAGCCCAGGTGTTCCATTGCCCTGGTGCTATCGAGCAGCAGCAATTTAGCTTCGTGAGGCGCTCCTTCTTCTTTGAAAATCTTATAATCACCAGCCCCGAAACTTTCAATAAATACCTTTGTCAAGTCCTCCACCGTCAGCATATCCTCCGGGTTAGGACCAAAGTTATAGGCTGTACTATACCTTACCCCATCCTCACTCATCTTTGCGGCCAGCAGCAGGTAAGCGCCAAGTGGTTCCAGCACATGCTGCCAAGGCCTTATGCTGTTGGGGTTACGCAGGCCTACAGTTTCGCCAAATGATATCGCCCTTACAATATCCGGTATGATTCGATCATCGGCATAATCGCCGCCACCTATTACATTGCCGGCACGGGCCGAAGCAATTGCTTTCTCGTGGTTTGAATAATCCTTAGGGTTAAAGAACGAACGCCTGTAAGAATCAATAACAATTTCAGCAGTTGCCTTGCTTGCCGAATAAGGATCAAACCCGCCCAGCTTATCATCTTCCTTAAAGGGTACTCCCCTCTCCGGGTTGTCATAAACCTTATCAGTGGTTATCATCACCCCCACACATGCGGGAACCAGACTTCTCATGGCATCCAGCACATGAGCTGTGCCCTGAGAGTTGACCAGGAAAGTATAAGACGGCATTTCATAGCCCCTCCTTACCAATGGCTGGGCAGCGAAATGAAAAATAAAATGAGGCTCAAACCGCACTATTTCGGTCTGCAGTTTCTGTTTGTCGCATATATCGGCAATAATACTGCTGTAGCACAGGTTGCTGCCATCTATCTGGTTAAACAGATCGTTGCTTTTCTCAGGGGCCAGAGCATATCCTTTCACCTGGGCGCCCAGCCAATTCAGTATCTGCAGCATCCAGGAACCTTTAAAGCCTGTATGCCCGGTAAGCATGACCCGTTTTCCATTAAATACCGACCGCAGGTACTCGGCAGTTACCACTTTTTCCATAAAGGTTCTTTTTCCCAAAGGTTTTCTAATTCTTCTTTGTCGCGCAAGGTATCCATGCATTTCCAGAAACCATGATGCCTGTAGGCAGCAATCTGCTTATCTACAGCCAGGTCATCCATTGGCTGGCGCTCCCACATAACATCATCGGCATCATCGTGCAGGTATTCAGCTATTTCAGGCTCTACAACAAAGAATCCACCATTGATCCATGTACCGGAATCGGCAGGTTTTTCTTCAAAACTATCAATGGTGCCATCCTCTTCCATTTTGATTACGCCAAACCTGCTTGTGGCCTGAATGGCAGTCATGGTGCATATCTTACCGCTCTTCTTATGAAATTCGAGCAGCACATCGAGGTTCACATCAGCAACGCCATCGCCATAAGTAAGCATAAAGGTTTCATTGCCTACATAAGGGAGCACACGCTTCAGGCGGCCGGCAGTCATTGTATCCAGTGCTGTATCAATAAGGCTTACCTTAAACGGCTCTGCATTTTTTCTATGCACCTCCAGCGAATTATTCGAAAGGTCGACCGTAACATCGGCATTGTGCATAAAGTAGTTCACAAAATACTCCTTGATGATCCAACCCTTATATCCCAGGCAGATGATAAACTCTGTATGCCCATAGGCAGCATATATCTTCATTATATGCCACAGTATTGGTTTGCCGCCTATTTCTATCATAGGCTTTGGCCGCAAAGAAGATTCTTCCGAAATACGGGTTCCCCTGCCCCCTGCAAAAATGACTACTTTCATCAGTTGTGATTTGTCTTTTTAATGGCCTGATATAATACACATGGGCTTTCGAAATTCTGAAGGCACGATAATCAGGCACCCTGCCAACAAAACATCAACGCTCCCTGCGTTTCATGGCAACAAATATAATGGAATAACGGCAAAGGGGTAACTGATAAAAAAGTTTACAGGTTAATTGTTGTGAATAACTTTGTTCGGGCTACTGCTTCACAAATTTCCTTACTTCCCGATTGTTTATTTTGACAAGGTAGATGCCGGGTGGAAGATCAGCTACATTTACCTGCACCCTTTCACTCCCGAACTCAAGATTAGTGATTGTCTGGCCTAACAGATTAGTTATTACAACATTGTTTATTTTATTTGCAGAAGCGATGTTAAGCACATCATCAGCGGGGTTGGGATACAATTTCAGACTTCCAGATTCAATATTCTGATTGGTTGTAAAAAGAGTTGGAGACCCGCTTACTTTTCTGATCACCTGATTACCAACGTCATTAATATATATATTCCCAAGATGATCATATTTAACATCATTTGCCCTCCTTAAATTGGCTGATGTGGCTGGCCCACCATCGCCATAATAGCCGGGGGTACCATTGCCTGCTATTGTACTGATTATCAGTGAAGAATTTATTGACCTTATACAATTATTATCTCTATCAGCAACTAATAATCTATTACCAAAGTAGGATGCTATACCATTCTCAGCATTAAATTCACATAAACTGGCTGGTCCGCCATCGCCACCATATCCCGGCGATCCGTTCCCTGCGAATTCAAAAATAAAACCAGAAGTATTGATTACTCTGATATTATTAGACTCCCCATCTGCAATATAGACATAACCCGAATTATCAATTGCAATTCCATTGATGCTTCTAAATTGAGCAGTTGTCGCCGGGCCGCCATCTCCCGATGAACCAAAAGTTCCTATGCCGGCAAAAGTGCTTATAATACCAGTACTACTTATTTTTCTGACTCTGGCGCTGGTACTTGAGAGTATATCGCCAAAGTATAAATTACCAAGCCGGTCGAAAGCCAGATAGCCAATAAATCCCAACTCCGCATCGGTAGCAGGACCGCCATCTCCGGTAAATCCGACCACCCCGGTTCCGGCAATGGTGCTAATTATTCCCGCAGTACTGATCTTCCTTATCCTATGGTTAAGCACATCACCAAAATAAAGATTACCTGCAGTATCAGATACCAATCCAGCAGGAGACGAAATGGAAGCATTGGTAGCCGGGCCACCATCTCCGCTAAAAGCTACAATACCATTGCCTGCATAAGTACTTATGACACCAGATGTATTTATTTTCCTTATTTTTTGCTTAATTTGTTCAGTAATAAAAATGTTGCCTGCCACATCTATATCTATATAGTCTGCATATATAAGGGCTGTAGTGGCGGGGCCTCCATCTCCATAGGCAGCTATACCGTTGCCTGCAACGGTATTGATTATTCCGGCTGTATTTATTTCGCGAATCCGGTTATTTACCACATCAGCAACATATACATTGCCGGCTGCATCCTTTGTCAACCCAGCTGGACAGTACATTTGTGCCAGAGTAGCCGGCCCGCCATCACCGGAGAATTCCGGTGCACCACTGCCAGCAAGAGTGGTAATAATTCCCGCTGCATTTACAACCCGGATACGGTTATTGAGTCCATCTGTAAAATAAATATTGCCTGAGACATCAATGATAATTCCGTACGGATAATCTAATTCAGCAGCTGTGGCAGAGCTGCCATCGCCGCTATAACCCGGAATTCCATTGCCTGCAATAGTGGTTATTATTCCCGAAGTATTCACTTTACGTATCCTTGCATTTGCCTGGTCGGTAATAAATAAATAGGTATAGGCGTTTAGATCGCAATAATGTAGCTTTGCCTTATGGAGAGGCGAATTACCTTTGCAGGTGTGAATTCAATTATGTTCCACCAACGGT
>CAIVEH010000267.1 GCA_903904855.1 uncultured Bacteroidota bacterium
GAGACGTTGCCTGGGACGGGGGAGGTAGACTCATTGCAGACCGAGAATTAAAAGATAGACAATGACAAGAATTTAAGTTTAAATTTGAAGTGCATTAATGCAGTTCTATAACCCATTGAGACAAGGTAAAATTATATTCCTATTCCTGTTTACCTGCGCCAGCTATTTTGTGCAGGCGCAGGTAAATTATATTACTACAATTGCTGGTAAGGCCGGAGTACCCGCCAGTGATAGTGGAGATGGTAGTCAAGCGACCAATGCAAGGTTCTATGGACCATACTCCTTATGCGTGGATAAGACTGGGAATATTTACATAGCTGACTCTTATAATTCTAAAATCCGGAAGATAAATAATCTGACCAGTATTATTACAAATTTTGCTGGTAGTGATTCAGGCGGATTTGCTGGTGATGGAGGACAAGCTACTAATTCGTTAATAGCAGTACCTCAGGCCATAATGATTGATAACAGCAATAACTTACTATTTGCTGATGGAGCTAATAACAGAATACGTAAAATAAACATGGCAACACATATAATAAGTACTATAGCTGGCAATGGTGCGTTTGCTTATACAGGAGATGGGGGGCCTGCGACAAATGCGGCTATAAATGCACCCAGCGGCTTGTGTATTGATAAAATCGGAAACATATTTATTGCCGATTATGGAAATAATGTGGTACGTAAAATTGATGCAACAACAAATATTATCACCACATTTGCAGGCCGGTACGGCATAGCATATACCGGCGACGGTGGCCCAGCTACTAATGCGCAATTTTCAAGCCCGATAGCTGTTTTTTCTGATAGTGCCGACAATATATATATCAGATCAATACAATAGCGCAGTGCGAAAAGTAGATGCAACCACGAATATCATCACTACAGTTGCTGGTAATGGGAATCCGGGCTATTCGGGAGATGGAGGATTTGCCAAACATGCCGAACTTAACCAACCGACAAAAGGATTTGTTGATAATCAAAACAATATTTACTTTACTGAATTCGGGAATGGTGTGGTAAGGAGGGTTGATGGCATTACAGGGATAATAACTACAGTTGCTGGCAATGGCACATGGGGCTGGGCAGGCGATGGCGGGCCTGCTACTGCGGCTGAACTGAGCTGCACAGACCTGGCAATTGATAATAATGGCTGCATGATAATAGCTGATTATGGAACCAACACGATAAGGAAGGTATATAATACAAAGCTAGAGACCTCTCCCCGGCCCTCTCCGGAGGAGAGGGTGCCGTATCCTAACCCGGCGACTGATGAGCTGCATATTGATAACTGCACGGGGTGTGAGGTGAGGATATTTAATTTATTGGGAGTGGAAGTGTCGTCCTTCGGCAGGCTCAGGATGACACATGAGACTTTTGATATTCATGGGTTGATACCGGGAGTTTATGTGGTGCGGATTATGGATGAAAATGGGGAGGTGCAGAATTATAGGGTGGTGAAGGAGTAGGTGTCTGAACCTTGATTAGTGGGATTAAAGGATTTTCATGAATTAGGGGGCAAGCTAAATAGCAATCCAGCACTTGAACGGTGCCAACGCCCATGGAGCTTAATAACAGCGTTGAAGCCGGGATACAAAAAATTTTTTATTTATTGCCAATACTTTTGGTGGTTTATTTTGTTAAAGATAGATTCAATTTTAGGGGTTTTGAGAAAAATGTACGTAACTTAGAGTTTGTTATTGATATGAAGACCGTTTTGGGGAACATATTGTTGTTTCTGGTGTGTTTCTGCTTTGCAGTAAATGCAGATGGGCAGGCTATATCGAAGTCGACAGACAGCTCTAAAAAGGTGCATGATTTTACGGTTGTGCCCAAGGTAAAGGGGCCACCGCCTATTATGCATGAAATGAGCGGTGGTTTCAGGTTAAATTCGAATGGGTGGGGAGTGTATGCAGATATAGGTAAGGTGAAAACCAAGGACATGCGTCACAGTGATATGTTTCATAATGTGCGGCTGATACAGATAGAGCTGGATGAGAAAAAAGACCCAAAAGAATTAAGGATTACGAGTACTTCGGGTACGGGGATCAGCACCTATATTTATGGCAAAATCAATAATTTTTATACAGTAAAGCTGGGATGGGGTTTCAGGCGAATGATAGCCGGGAAACCTGATCCGGGCAGTGTTTCAATTCATTGGGTTAACTGCGGCGGGTTTGCTCTTGGCTTGCTGAAGCCTTATTATATTAACACCACGGGCGACCCGAATGCTATAAAATTTAAAGACGACGAGGCAAATTTTCTGTATAAGGGAAATATTGTGGGCGGCGCGGGTTTTACGAAAGGGATAAGTGAGATGACATTTATACCAGGGTGTCATTTTAAATCGGCCCTGCATTTTGATTTCTCGGCCAACCGGAAGAATGTTATAGGCGTAGAGGCCGGATTTAATGCGGAGTATTACTCCACAGCCGTTCAGCTTATGGCCAATGAGAAGGCTACCAATTATTTTGTGGATTTGTTTGTTGCTGCGCAGTTTGGGAGAAGGTGGTAGGTTTTTTGAGTCGTTAGTCGTTAGTCGAAAGTCGTTAGTCGTTAGTGGATATGAGAACCATTTCTGTAAGCAGCAGATTTGGGATTTGGATAGCCAAATAGGAGTGCTTTTTTGCAAATAAGTTTTCATTTGAATTTGTGGTATGATTTTTGTGCTAATTTATTTTGAAGATAAATCTTTTCCTTTCTAAATCAGCCAAAGATGCCTTTATGAGATTTTTCTATTTATTTATCGTTGTCTTAATATTGGCTTCTATTAGTTGCAGCAAGCATACGCCTGTTACTCAAACTTTATCAAAAACTCCAATTGTACCTGTAGATACTTTGGCTATATATGAAGCGAAAATGCAGGGGATATGGAATTGGCAGGGTACTGAGCGTCAGAATACCTCAATGGGCTATCCAACTGATACCACATTTGCAATTGTGGATACATTTGGTTGGGTAGTAATCAATGATTCTTTGATAGCTAAACATCGCAACCGATCTACCGGAACTACTTTATTTATGTTGCGGTCGCGGGATGATTCCACGTTGACATTTTCAGTAATTTTCAGTGGTTATGGTTACGAAAAAGTAGTATATAATTTCAAAAAAAATACAATGGTATATCAATCACTATTTGCAGGGCATATCTCAACTACAATAAATCTGCAAACTCCGTGAAATGATAATATCCAGATAACCTGGCCTATTTAGTATTTGCCTTGTTTCGATTCAAATATCTACCTTTGCCTTATGCAGGAGTTGCCGGTAATCAGTTCAGCAGAAATCAATACAGTACAGCGCGTGAAGAAGCCTGATTGGCTGCGCGTAAAATTGCCTATGGGCGAGAATTACCGCCATGTGCGCGGGCTGGTGGATAAGAACAAACTACACACTATATGTGAAAGTGGCAATTGCCCCAATATGGGCGAGTGCTGGGGCGAGGGTACAGCTACCTTCATGATATTGGGCAATATATGCACCCGCTCGTGCGGCTTCTGCAATGTGGCTACAGGACGGCCTGAACCGGTGGACTGGGATGAGCCGCAGCGTGTGGCTGAGGCTATGTTTCTGATGAAGGTGAAACATGCAGTAATTACATCGGTAGACAGGGATGAACTGGAGGATGGCGGCGCAGTGATATGGGCCAATACCATTAAGGCTGTGAGGGCACTGAACCCCGGCACCACGCTGGAAACACTGATACCGGATTTTAAGGGAGAGTGGGATAATCTGCAACGGATAATAGATGTGGCGCCGGAAGTGGTATCGCATAACCTGGAGACGGTGGAGCGGCTTACGCGCATGGTGCGGATACAGGCGAGGTATCGCCGTAGCCTTGAGGTAATACGCAGGCTGAAGGATGGCGGTATGCGCACCAAAAGCGGCCTGATGCTGGGGCTGGGCGAGGAAAAAGAAGAGGTGCTTCAGAGCCTGCAGGACCTGGCTGATAATGGCTGCGATGTGGTAACGCTGGGCCAGTATCTGCAACCGACCCAGAAACACCTGCCGGTGGTGCGCTTTGTGCATCCGGATGAGTTTGCATTCTTCAGGGAAGAGGGTTATAAAATGGGGCTGGATTATGTGGAGAGCGGACCGCTGGTTCGGTCTTCTTATCATAGCGAACGGCATGTATTTGCTGGTGAGGGGAGAAAGAAATGGGAGGAAGGTAAACTCCAAACCCCTCAGGTTTCATAGATGGGGTGGTAGATTTTCATCGTATTGATTTAATTTAAGAGTAATTCAATTGAAAAATAAAACATTGGTATTGGGGGCTTCTGAAAACCCGGAGCGATATAGCAACAGGGCAATCTTAAAATTGCTGACCAAGGGCCATAATGTGGTGGCGATTGGTAATAAGGTGGGAGAGGTGAATAATGTGCCTATTACCAAGGCAACGCCACCAATGGATGATATAGATACGGTTACGCTTTACCTTAACCCCATTAACCAGCAGCCTTATTACGACTATATACTTTCATTGAAACCACGGAGGATTATTTTTAATCCGGGTACTGAAAATGATGAGCTGGAAGAGAGAGCAGCAAAGGCGGGGATTGAGGTGCAGGAAGCGTGCACTCTGGTGCTGCTGGGGACAGGGCAGTATTAATATATACTTAGCAGAGATAATAATTAAGGTTGTAATCTTAGCTTACCACGGAATATTGAATATGAAATTGAACCACAAGGCGCACAAAGTATTCACAAAGTGCACAATATAATATGCCTAGCGAGGAAAGCAAGTGCACAAAGGTCAATTCAAATAAAAAAACCATTTTTTATGTGTTATAATGTTATTGCAATGAAATGGAATACACAATATGAGTGGTAATAAATAAAAATCTGTACTTTTAAGCCACATCGGTAAAATATGGTTGATTCAAGACAGCAGGTTAGAATGATATTCCGGATTGTGATGGGTATAATAATTGCCCAGTTATTATTGGTTACTTCTGTTCCGGGAAGGGATTTTACATTTGCGCCTAACTACTGGTATCCGGAAAATGGCCTTGGTGGAATTACCGGTAAGATAACCGGTGACCTGAAGGGATTAAAAAGTGTTACTGTTGTGCTGATGCAGAAGGATGTAGTTGTGGACCAGACGGAGACTGATGAAGATGGCTTTTATAAATTCAGGTACCTTGAAGAAGGCAGGTATGACATAAAGGCTGTAAAGGAAGGGTTTATAACCTGTATGGTAACCAAAATACCTGTTGCTCCAGACAGGGTTACCAAGCTGGATTTTTACCAGCCCCTGATCAATAATAAACACATGCCCCTCAGCCCTGTTGTTGAAACCTACGACTATTACCGGCGGCTGATGAAACATCCTGATGTGTCTTACCCAAGATAAAGGAGCTGTTTTACGTCTGTATAGTTGAGATGTTGTAAAATGGCAAAATCAAAACTGATCATGATTAATTTTCTGAAGCTTTTGGTGGTGTTTGTTTGCCTGTTTATTCAAGCTGATGAGTTGTTTGCGCAAGGGATAAAAGGGCAGGTGGTGGATGAAAAAAAGGAACCAATGTTAAATGCGGAGATACTTGTTTACCATGAAGGTGTGATGAAAGGTGGTACTATAACTGATTTTGATGGTTTTTACGTTATCAGGCCATTAGACCCAGGTATATACAAAGTGTTTGTTATGTATGCTGGTTTTGATTCTGTGCAAAAAGATATTGAGATAGTTGGTGATAGCTTAGGTGTTTTTAATTGCCAGATGACAAGACATACAATGCTTAAGGAGTATGATGAACGGCATTATGTTTTAAAGCCACTTGTTAAAAATAAAGATGGGTTTATTTCAGGCACAGTTGTTGATGAAAAAATGGCACCAGTAGTCAATGCAACTGTGTGCATTGTATGGAACAATGAGACCCAGGCAATAGTGCATACAGATACAGCTGGTTATTACTATAAAAGTGAATGGCCAGGCCTGCGGGATGTAATGGTTTGCCAAAATGGTTACGATACATTGAAAATAACCCAGGTAAAACTGAGAAGAGGATTGACAACGACAGTGAACTTCATCCTGCACAAAACGGGTTCAGAAAAAAACCGAAAGCCCCGCAAAAATGTCTGCACTTTGGGGCAGGAACCCAAAACTACTGAGGAATGGGAGCAGTTTTTTCTGATTGATGAGATAAAACATTTGCCAAAATAATAAGCCCAATTCAAGGTATCACTATCTGCTCGCCATAGTATCGGGCCTGTGTATTGAGGATAAGGTCGGTGGCCATTTTTACACGGGCAAATTTTTCCCTTAGCTGCGCATCCCAGAAAGTATCGCCATCATCGGCTTTGAATGCTACTGCGGTCAGGCGTTTGTGGTTGGCAATATACAGGGCTCGCTTGTCGTGGAATTCCTGAGATATAATGGTAAAGCTTTCCTGACCAAAGATATCGCGGCACCGGAGGATGCTATCTAGTGTACGGAAGCCGGCATTGTCCATGTATATTTTTTTGGCAGGTATACCCCTAGCTATCAGGTCGGCCATCATCAGGGCTGGCTCGTTATAATACTTAGTGCTGTTATCGCCGCTTACTATTACATAATCTATTTTGCCGGCCATGTATAGTTTCACGGTGGCATCGATCCGGTTCTGGTAGTAGGGGTTGATAATTTTCCGTGCCTTATCCTCGTATTTTGCAGTGCCCAGCAGCAACCCGACTTTGTTTTTGGGTATCATTTTAATATCGGTATAAATCTGGCTGCGTGTACTGCTTTCCACTACGTAGTTGACTACTCCGGCCACTATCAGGAGGAGTATTAATACTACAATAATCAGGTTTCGCCAGAAGTGGAAGGTCATCATACTTACGCAATGCAATTATTACCGGTAAAAAAGAAATCTAATAAAGCAGTTATAGGATCATAAAAGAATAGCTTTATTAACTGATTGAGCAACCATTTGGATTACAAGATACAAAATAGATGAATAGCTGCAAGGATAGCAGCAATAATGAACTGGTAGATTGAGTAGAATTGTTATTAAAAAGTTTGTCGGGGCAAAATGGTTAAGGATATGATTAGATTTTATCCGGCATAAACTTAACTTAGTAATGATCGGGAATTTACAAACCATGCCTCTTACCAGGTATACAGGACTTTCAATGTTCGGTTTTTTTTTCTGCTTTACGCCTTGCTTTAATCATTTCCTTTTCGTCATTGGTAACCCAGATACGGGTTGTGTATCCTGCTGGTTTGCGCCCCTGGCCACGGCCTGCTCCACCATGCTTATTTCTTTCGGATTTCAGTGCCATCATCATTTCGCCAAAGTCCTGCCCCTTGAGTTTGCCGGACTCCATCAATTCTATTTCTTTCAAACCCTTTTTGATGGATTTAATTATTTTTTCTTTAGTAGAAATCATATGATTTGTGTTTGTATTATGAAATACTATTCAAAATGGCTTTTAATTCACTTAGTTTAATTGATTCATGCTCTGATTTGTCGTATAAAGTAACCAGATAAATAACGTTACCTACTATCTTCACATTGGTAATATCTCTTGCACCGCCTGATTTGCCATGAGATTTAGAACTTATTGCTAACCTGATTTTATAGAATCCCCCGCCTATGGATTTGCCAATAGCAGGGTTCTGCAATAATTGTTCTGCCAGCATTTCAACGTCTTCAAGAATTGAAGGATATCTTTTTGAAAGTGCCTTTAATTCTTTTTTGAATTGTGCTGTTGGTTGTATTTTCCAGACAGTCTTTACTACACAATAAAGATAGAAATATTTTTGATAAATTGATCATTTATTCAAAAATATTTTAAGGAAAAGTTTTTAGGTTTCTTGCCGTTGTGACTGGTAAAAAAAATTGTGTACATTATTATGCAATACAATCTCCATAATGCATACAGCTTACCTGTTTTTTATGATTTTCTCTCAGTTGCAGGCATAGGAAGAATACCTCCTCCATCTATCTACTGTATGCGGGATATTTATCCTTTACGTTAATGAACATTATAAAGATTCAAAGCCCTTATCAGGTTTTTATGGTTCCGGTATTTAATAGTCAGTGAAATACCTGTAACAGCAATACCCGAATAACTTAAGACGTTGCCCAATGTATGCCGCTGTTGTGCGGAGGCGGATTGGTCAGGTCCGGATGAGGTCATATTGAGTCCGGCAATAAGCAAGCCGGTACCTGCAAATGCAGTTAAGGAACTGATTAGGCGGGTTGAATGATATTTATGCAGGTAGGACGCTGCAGGATTTTCGGGAGGGATCATTTTTTTAAGATTGGTGCAGTTAAACCTGCATAGCCGTCCGGTATCTGCCTGGCAGATGAAATAATGCTTGTTGGGCTCCACCAGGTGGCCTTTTTTAGAAGCCTTTATACGAATTGTTGAAAGATCCTTATGGCCCGGGGTTGAGAAGAAATTGATGTAGCTAAAAGTCTGCATCGGATTTGTTTCAGGTGCAAAAGGTATTGTTTTGTGATTTATAGTCACATAAGTATTTATCCTGCCATCGCCGAATTTTACTGCAAATCGTTTTCCCGCAATGTTTCCATAAGTTGGTCCACCATCTCTGAAATAAGCAATATCTCTTAGTCTATAATTACTATCATCGCAGGTAATATGCGGTTTTAACAGCGTTGTGGTGGTTTCCAATTTACCAATATGCCCTGTTCTGGTTTCATATTGGTTATATTCAATATCGTGGTGACTTTTTATAACTCTACCATCTTTTAGCCGCAAATAGGGTTCAGGCGTGGTTTTAAGGTATCCATCCAATGCAGAGCGGCAGGAAGAAAAAAGACCGATAATAACTATGTAGTAAATAAACTTCAAGATCTAAACTTATGCATACAAAAATATAGCATTATTATTTTTGTTTACTTTATTTCTTGAAAATATTGTACTTAATAATACAGTACAATGCCCGGAAAGCATCTTTCATGCCTATTTTTTTGCCTTCTTCATAAGTGCGGCCATAATAGGATATTCCTACCTCATATATCCTGATTTTAGGTATGCGGGATATTTTAGCGGTTACTTCAGGTTCAAAACCGAAACGTTTTTCTTCCAGTTTAATGCTTTGAATTATTTCCCGCTTAAATACCTTGTAGCAGGTTTCCATATCGGTAAGGTTGAGGTTGGTAAGCATATTGGATGCAGTGGTGAGCCAGCGATTGCCTATAGAGTGCCAGAAAAATAATATGCGGTGAGGATTACCCCCCATAAACCGGGAGCCATAAACCACATCGGCAAAGCCATCGAGTATAGGCTGCAGCAGAATGTTGTATTCCTGTGGGTCGTACTCCAGGTCGGCATCCTGAATGATAACGATATCGCCGGTGGCTTGCCTTATACCAGTATGAAGCGCGGCCCCCTTACCCATGTTTACCTCATGTTTGTAGTAAGTTATAGTTACATCCGGGTTTTCGGACTGGTAAGCCTTTATAGCTTCTTCCGTATTATCTTTTGAACAGTCATTTACAATTATAATTTCCCTTCCGATATCTGAAATAAGCTTTACAGCCTTAATCTTGTTAAGGATTCGGTGAATGGTCGGGCCTTCATTATAAGCAGGTATTACAATAGATAATTTCATCCGCAGACTTAAAATTTGTGTGAAAATACGATTTCATTGTCTATTGGAAAATTATTTATCGGGTTCCGTATTGCGATCTTAAATATTTAGATATGATTAAAAATTATGATTAAGGTCATAAGTGTAACTTATATAAATCAGTAGGTATCAATTTATACAATGATACTTTTGAATTTTTGTCCTTTATCCCCGCAAATATGGATGATGTTCATGTTAAATACCCTGATCAGGTTGCAGTCGGTGATCCTGATAATTGCGCTATCCTGTTTATGGATAAGAGTGGTGTAATAAGAAACTGGAATAAAGGCGCGGAACATTTAAGGGGCTATAAGCCTGAAGAAATAATTGGTAATAATTTCAGGATATTATTCACTGACGAAGACAGGGTGAATAAAATACCTGAAAAAATGATGCAGGAGGCAATACATTCGGGGGAAGTATGCCGGAGCGGATGGAGGGTTCGTAAAGATGGTTCCCTTTTCTGGGCCGATGTAGTGTTTACCGCATTATTTGACGATCAGGAAAAAATAATCGGGTTTACAGAAATTGTTCATGATAATACAGAGGTAAGAAACTATATAGATTTTGAACAAAGCAACCTTGATGCACTTATTAATAACATAAAAGATGAATTATGGAGTGTAGACAGGGATTACCGCTTGATTACAGCAAATGAAGCTTACAAAAAACTGATGATCACCCTATCGGGGAAGCAGGTCAACAGAGGTGAAAAATTACTGGATACAAATTATAGTGAAGACCAGATTTTCCGGTTTAAAGCCTACTTTGACAGGGTATTTGCCGGTGAATCATTTACAGCCATCGAAATTATATCCCACCCTATAGAACATATTTCCGAAATTTCATTTTCACCTATCCATAAAGGTGATTTAATAGTTGGGGCTGCGTGCAGAGCTACAGATATAACACAGAAAAGGAAAGAAGAGCTGGCGCAGGAAGTCATTGACCGCCGGTACCGATCGCTGATTGAAAACAACAAGGATGTGGTTGCCATACTTACTATTGAGGGTAATGCGCTTTATGTATCGCCTTCGGTAGAAAAAGTACTGGGATATACCAAAGATGAAGTAATGCAGACAAATCTGTTTGCCATTATGGATCCGGTATTTATTCCGCAGGAGATAATAGAAATGCAGCAATGTATTGCCAATCCGGGAGTGCCGCTTGAAGGGCAGGTTGTGAGGATGCTGCATAAAGATGGAACCTGGCGCTGGATTCAGGGAGTGAAAATCAATTTGCTACAGGATGATGCGATTAATGGCATTGTTTTAAATTTCAGGGATATAACGGATGTATACAATGCCGAAGAAAAGCTGAAGCATAGTGAGGCGCGGCTGCTGCAGGCCCAGGAAATTGCTCACCTCGGAACCTGCGAAATCAATTTCTTAACCGGAGTGGCTGTATGGTCGGACGAACACTGCAAAATTTTCGGTCTTGAACCTGGCAGTAATATTCAATCGTATGCATCCTGGATGGGATTTATACATCCTGAAGATTTCAGGCAGGTGCTGATGACCATTGATAAAGCTGAATCTGATAGCACCAACTTTGATCTGGACTACAGGATCATAAGGAAGGATCAATCGGTAAGGTATATGCATTCCGTATGCCATTTTGATACGGATAATGCCGGTAAAAAAGTGGGACTTTATGCCGCCATTACAGATGAGACGGTTGTTAAAGAGGCACAGCAAAAACTGGTCTATGCCAACAGGCTGCTTTCGTTTAAAAGCGAAATAAATAAAGCACTCGGTGAGAAAAATGATGAACAATCTTTTCTTAACCGAGCCTGCGAGCTGGCTGTAAACTATGGAAAGTTTGATGTAGCCTGGATCAATAAGCCGGATGTGGTTAATAAAAAAGTCAATTTTATAGCAAACTATAATACCACTGAATTTGAAACTGCATTTTTCAAGAACTTTATTCATTATGATGAGATAGGACCTACCGGAACTGTTTTAAGAACAGGTAAACCACATGTGATCAATAATTTTGCTTACTGGAGTCACTACGGAGCAAGGCAAATTTATGCTGCTGAAAAAGGGTTTAAAAGCGCTATCTCGTTACCAATAAAGAAGGGTGGGGAAGTCATTTATACACTGAACCTTTTTTCAAAGCAGATCGGTATTTTTAATAACGAGGAAGTATCCCTACTTGAGGAAGCAGCTATTGATATATCATTTGCACTGGATTTTGTAAATAGCGAATTCCGAAGAATTGAAACAGAAACCAACCTTCTTAACAGCGAAATCAAGTTCCGGTCGCTAATTGAGAATAGCCTTGATGGTGTAGCAATATTTTCGGAGGCAGGCATACTTACTTATATTGCCCCAACCATAGAAGCTATACTGGGATATACCGATGCAGAGATGATGCAAATGGACCTTGTATCCATAATTCATCCCGATGCCCTGGAATCGCGGGATGCATTTATGGGGAAAGCAATAGCGAATCATGGAATCCCCATAACAGGGTATGTAAAGCAGATGCGTCATAAAGATGGCAGATGGCTTTGGATAGAATCGACAATGACCAATATGCTTGATAACCCGGCTATTGGTGGGTTTGTAGATAACTTCAGAGATATTACTGAAAGGAAACTGGCTGAAGATAAATTGAAGTACAGCGAAAAAAGACTTCAGCAGGCACAGGAAATTGCACATATTGGCAGCTGGGAGATTGATCAGGATACCCAGGTTATTAGTTTGTCGGAAGAGGCAAGCCGCATATACGGCCTGGATCCATCTGTAAACAGGATTAGCTATGATGATTGGCTTTCCTATCTGCATCCGGATGAAAGCCCCGTACTATTGGAGTCGATGAAGGTTGCCAGAAGGGGATTGAAAGATGCCAGCTTTTTCCATAAAATTATACTTAAAGACGGTACTTTAAAGTATATTCATATGCTTACACATTGTGAGCTTAATGAAACCAGGTATGTTACTACAATTTATGGCGTTTCGCAGGATATTACAGACTTGCGACTAGCAGAAGAAAAATTAAAAGCCAGCGAACACAGATTCCGGTCGCTCATTGAAAACAGCTCTGAAGGGGTAGCAATGTTCGGTTCAGATGGCAGCCTGGTATATATATCCCCATCAGTTGAGGCAATACTTGGATATACAGATGCAGAAATGATGCAGCTGGACCTGAGTACTATTATTCATCCAGATGCATTTGGTGCAAGGGCAGAACTGATAGAGAAAGTACTGGCCAATCCGGAAATCCCGGTCAGAGGATTTATCAAGCAGATGCGGCATAAGGATGGCCGTTGGTTGTGGATTGAATCGACAATGACCAATATGCTCAATAACCCTGCAGTTGCGGCATTTGTTGATAACTACCGGGACATAACTGACAGGAAAAATGCAGAAGAGGAAATTTTACACGCCAATAGACTCTATACATTTATCAGTGAGCTGAACCATATAATTGTATATAGTGAAGATGAAAATTCACTGTTTAAGGAGGCCTGCAGAATTGCTGTGGAGTTAGGAGAATTTAAGGTTGCATGGATTGCGATGCTCAACGAAGCGGATAATAAATCGCAGATGGTTGAACATTTCGGAATGTCGCCCGAGATCGCCAAGAGGTTTATAAGTGTGGACTATGTTGAGAATGGGCCTGTTGATATTGCCATCAGAACGGGAGAACCTTGCATTTGCGATGAAACTCACCCTGCATTAATAAACTGGAAATTTTTCGCCCGTGAACAGCAATGGCGATCGTATATAGTAATCCCTTTAAAGCGGAATGGAAGAATAATTGCTACCTTCCATTTATGTGCAAGCAGGCCCGATTATTTCAATGAAGAGTTAACTGGATTGCTGAAGGTAATAGCGGATGATATTTCGTTTGCGGTTGGCGTATTTGAAAGGAACAGGCAAAGGCAAATTTTTCAGGCAAAACTCAGCCATAGTGAATTGCGCCTTAAACAAGCTCAGGAAATAGCTCATTTCGGCAACTGGGAACTGGACCTTTCAACAATGTTGTTTAACTGGTCGGAGGAAGGTTGCCGTATTTATGGTATACCACCAGAAGAAAATATTCATACTTTCGAAGGTTGGTTGTCCTTTATCCATCCCGATGACCTTGAACAGGTAAAAGCAATTGCTGAGAACGCAATTGTTAATTCAAGTAATGTTGATTTCTATTACAGGATAAGGAGAAGAGATGGGACGGTGAGGCACATCTATACTATAGCCAGATCTGAATTCAATGAATCGGGTGTGTCAACTGCTATATTTGGCGCATCTCTTGATGTTACAGAGCTTAGAGAGTCGGAAGAAAAACTCAGGTACAGCGAATCGCGACTGAAGCAAGCGCAGGAAATAGCCCATTTCGGCAACTGGGAAATTGACCTTAAGACAATGATGTTTACATGGTCGGAAGAAGCCTGCCGTATTTTTGGTATGCCGGTCAGTGATACTGTTCATACGTTCGAAGATACCATGTCCTATATTCATCCTGATGACGTGGAGCGGGTAATGACTATGATTGCAGAAGGAATTGCCACCTCCACTGATACTGATTTTAATTACAGGATCAGGAGAAGGGATGGCACAATAAGGCATATTTATACTATTGCTAAACTGGAATATAGTGAAGAGGGAGTTGCCTATAGGGCGTTTGGAGCATCTCATGATGTAACTGAACTCAGGGAATCGGAAGAGAAACTCAGGTATAGTGAAAAGCGCCTTAAAGAGGCCCAGGAACTAGCCCAGGTAGGTAGCTGGGAACTGGATCTGACAACTATGATCTATACATTTTCAGAAGAGGCCTGCAGAATTATGGGCATTCCGGTAAGTGATAATATTTTTTCTTTTGATGATTGTATGACTATTATCCATCCGGATGATGTGGAGCAGACAAGAGCCAGAATTACAGAATCGATGGCTAACTCGACTGATACTGATTTTAATTACAGGATCAGGAGAAGGGATGGGACAATAAGGCATATTTATACAATTACCCGATTGGGATACAATGAATCGGGAGTTGCTGTTATGGGTTATGGCGCTTCTCATGATGTAACTGAACTGAGAGAATCGGAAGAGAAACTCAGGTATAGCGAATCCCGGTTGAAAGAAGCGCAGGAAATAGCCCATGTGGGCAACTGGGAACTAGAACTTGAAACTTTGAATATTACCATGTCTGAAGAGGCATGTAAGATTTATGGTTTGCCAATAGAAAATAATTCTTTTTTGTTTGATGAATTGTTAGCATATGTTCATCCGCATGATATGGAATTTGTTGTGCAGTCAATTAAAGAGTCAAAGGAATTAACCAATGGTTTTTCGGATTTCTATCATAGGGTACTCAGAAATGACGGATCGGTAAGATATGTGCATGTCCTTGCCCATTATGAAACAGATAATTCGGGGAGGCCAATTAAAGTAATCGGTATACTACAGGATGTAACCGAGATAAGGCTTGCAGAAGAAAGGCTGAAGGCCAGCGAGCACGTGTTCAGGTCGCTGATAGAATACAGCTCCGGAGCAATAATGATTATTGGTGCAGACAAGAAAGTGGTTTATGTTTCGCCTTCGGTTAAGCATATTACAGGCTACGAAGTTGATGAATTTATGAGACTGGATATGCAGGTACTTGTTCATCCGGATGACATTGCCGACCTTATACAGGTTCATCAGCAGGCAATGGAGAATCCCGGGAAACCTATACAATGTGCACCCGGGCGAAGGAGGCATAAAGATGGTAGCTGGAAGTGGGTAAATACGGTCGTGACAAATTATATTCATGACCCGGCGATAAATGGAATTGTGAATAATTTCTGGGATATAACTGAAAAGAAACTTGCAGAGGAAGCGCTGGTTTACCAGAATATCCGGCTTACCCAGGCGCAGGAGATAGCCAATTATGGCTGTTCGGAATTGAACTATGCAACAGGCAAAATTACCTGGACGGAACAATTATGCAGGATTTATGGTGTTGGTGCAGATGAAGAAATTAGAGAGTTTGAAGACTGGCTAAAGTACATTCACCCTGACGATCTGGAATATGTACTGAAAACAATAAAGAAGGCCGATACTGACGGAAGCAGTGTAACATTCAGCCACAGAATAATAAGACCAGACGGAGCAATAAGGTACATGGAGGCAAGGCGGGTGATAGAGCATGATGCAGAAAATGTACCTATTGGAGTCTATTCTGTTATACATGATATTACAGAATCGGTACTTGCAGAACAAAAACTTGTAGCCAGTGAACACCGGTTCCGATCAATGATTGAAAACAGCGCAGGGGGAGTAATGATTATCTCAGCCGACAGAAAATTGGTTTATGTTTCTCCGTCGGTAAAGCCTATAATGGGTTATACAGCAGATGAATTTATTAACCTGGATATTGAGGAGTTGATTCATCCGGACGACAGAGCCAATATTGCAGATGTCCATCAGCAGGTAATGGAAAATCCGGGAAAACCTATACATAGTTTACCCACCCGCCGCAGGCATAAGGATGGCAGCTGGAATTGGGTGGATACGGTTGTGACGAATTTGCTACACGACCCGGCTGTTAATGGTATAGTGAATAATTTCAGGGATATAACTGATAAGAAACTTGCAGAAGATGCGCTTGTATATCAGAATTACCGGCTTACCCAGGCACAGGAGATAGCGAATTATGGCTGTGCAGAAATGATTTATGCCACCGGCAATGTTACATGGTCTGAACAATTGTGCAGGATTTATGGTTTCAGTCCTGAAGAGGGGAAGAGAAAGTATAAAGACTGGCAGAATATTATTCATCCGGAAGACCTTGAGCGTGTAATGAAAATAACCAGGGATGCCGATGCGGCACAATGCACTGTAACCTTCAGCCACCGAATAATAAGGCCGGATGTAGAAATAAGGTACATGCA
>CAIVEH010000268.1 GCA_903904855.1 uncultured Bacteroidota bacterium
AGAAGACAAAAAATGGGAGTAATCTTTGATACCCTTATAAAAAGAATGGTCAAAAATGATCCAATACGCTTGTTATCAAAGGATTGATATTGCGACCTAAGTGCCTATACCTATAAATCAAATCTTGCCTCCATGGCAGAATACTTACACAAGCATAAAGATTTCTCAGATCTGTTACAAATACTGGCAGATGAGATGGGAATACAGGTAGCATAGTAGAAAAAGATTACTGGATCATGCATGTCCTCTATGGCTTAAAAACATTAGGTTTAGACTTTGAATTAAAAGGAGGAACTTCTTTATCAAAAGGATTCCAAATCATTGATCGGTTCTCTGAAGATATAGACATTTATATCTAACCTCCTGCTAAATTTAGCATAAATGAAAATCCAAAGAACACTAATCAAAAAAATGTTGAGGCAAGAAAGAACTTTTATGATTGGTTAGCAGAGACTATCAAAATGGATGGCATTATTTCTGTTGAATGAGATCATTTATTTAACGAAACTGATTACTATCGTAGTGGCGATATTCGATTACACTATGAAAGTACAACTGAACAAGTCGATGGGATTAAAGAGGTGATTTTACTGGAAGCTGGTTTTGATAATGTTACCAGAACACCGTTTACCTGGCCTGAAATTACTTATAACCTGCCCACTTCAAAATTCCTGATATACTCATACTTCATAGGGGTTATTTTTACTCCCTGTTCATTTACAAAACCACATTTATAACCATTATAATACTGGCCTCTGCAAATAAAATAGCCGTTAACCGGCCCATCGATCAAGTAGTATTCAGGCGGTAAAACCCATTTCCCTTTGCTATTCAAAATACCTTTGTGTGTGTCATCCTCTATTTTCTGCCGAAGGTTTGCCATTACGTAGCCTCCGTTCCTTATGTAAATTCCTGAATAGCCATTCCCTTGTATAGGTAGCACCAAATTTCCGGAACTGTCAATTAGCCCAAGATCTGTTTGTGCCCATCCATCCCTGTATTGGGAAATGTCTTTAAATGTTTTAGGGGAGATTGGAAGTCCATCCAAATTAGTTAACAGAATCAGTCCCGTATTTTTATCCCTTATTATAAAATGTCCATACCAGTAGTTCTCCACTTCGCTGTGTTTTGGTAAGTCGATTTTTTGTCCATTTCTTCCAAACAGTTCCTTTTCCAATAAATATTTGTTTGTGTCATCGGGTATCAGATAATCCAATTCATTGCTTTTGTTTGGGTCAACTTTAAAATAGCCATTCAAATTTTCTATACTGCTTACATCTGTTTGAATAGTGAATATGGAATCACCTTTTGAATCAATAACAATATTGTTTCTATTTTTTCTTACCAGGCATCTGCCTCCTTCAAAATGAAAATAACACCCCTTCATGTACCATGGGTGCTTTGAAACATTATCCGAGGCAATGGAAATGCCTGTGCCGCACATTCCCCCTTTATTTATTGAACGCTGCAAGTCTTTACCATTGTCGCCAACTGCGCCAACCAACTGGTAAATAGTATCTATTACTAATACACCGCTCCTATTAATAAAACCGGCTTTGGCAAGTGCAAATGGCTCATAAAAATAATTCCTGTGATTTTGGTCGACAACCACAGGCAATAGCCCTTCACTAAACGTCGGAGCAGGCCATAACTTCAGGTTTGTTTTAAATGAAGTAAAACTAATCTTACCTGAAATATCCATCAGGCTGATACTGTCATTTCTCACAAGGATAACAACACCTGAATCATCCATGCCACTGATGTAATTATAAATAGTATCGGCAACCATTATGCCTTTTTTATCGATCACGCCATATTTATATTCAATCTCTTCCATCCTGCCAATATGATCCTGGTGCGAGCCAAATGGGTTCCTTATTGCAACCTGAACTACGGCAAATCCTTTGTTAAAACAACGGGCATAGTCGTAAACAGGTGGTACTACAATCTTGCCATGCAAGTCTTTAAAGCCATACTTACGGTTTAACGAATATGCAACCATGCCATCGTAAACACAATCCGTCATTAACTCGCCTGGCGCAAACAAACTGTCAGTAATTATCTTTCCGGTAGTATCAATTATTTTCCAGCAGCCGTTTTCTGATACCAATGCGTATTTTATTTCCTGCGCATGAAGGTTATTATAGGTGCAACAGACTAGCAATAGAATCAAAATTGCAGAATAGTATTTCATCGATAAAATAAAATTACATAAAAAAGAGGATATCTCAAATCTCGGTAAAGAAATTTCCTCATCTAAAAATGATATGATAAAGTGGTTTTTCACCTTTTTCATGGCTTTGGCGGTAATGATAATCGGATTGTATTTTAAGAAATAATTTAATGGCATCTTAGAAATCAACATTTCAGGAATTTGTTTATATTATCGCGGTTCTGCATAAAAAATTCCCCCTCCCCAAATCCCAATTATTTCCCTTACCTTTGCACCTATTTTTTAATAAGATAGTGATTCGGCGGTGCTCTCCATGAGACTTACGACTAACGACTTATTACTTACGACTATATAATGAGTAAATACCAGGAATTTAAGGGGTTGAACATGCCTTCCATTGAGCAGCAGGTGCTGGCACAATGGAAAACAGATCGTTGTTTTGAACAAAGTGTGGAGCTGCGCGATGGGGCGGAGCCATTTGTGTTTTACGAGGGGCCTCCCAGCGCCAATGGTATGCCGGGCATTCACCATGTTATTTCGCGCACACTCAAGGACCTGGTGTGCAGGTACAAGACCATGCAGGGCTACCAGGTAACCCGCAAGGCGGGCTGGGATACCCACGGGCTGCCTATTGAGCTGTTTGTGGAGAAGGAACTGGGCATAACCAAGGAAGATATTGGTAAAAAAATAAGTGTAGAAGATTATAATAAGAAATGCCGCGAGGTGGTGATGCGGTATAAGGACAAGTGGGAAGAAATAACCGAAAAAATGGGTTATTGGGTGGATATGAGTGATCCTTATATCACATTCGATAATAAATATATTGAATCCCTTTGGTGGGCACTGAAGCAGTTGTTTGAAAAAGACCTGCTCTATAAAAGTGTGAGCATTCAGCCCTACTCCCCTGCCGCAGGTACCGGACTCAGTAGTCATGAGCTGAACCAGCCGGGAACATATAAGGATGTTAAGGATACTACTGTCGTTGCGATGTTCTCGCTGACTGCTTCACATCCGGATGGTATCCCTTCAAATCCGCTTCAGGCTGTACTACATGATACAGCAAGGAATGCATGGGAGCCCTTTGTGAATCTGCCAATTGGTGGCGGACTGGTGGCTGCTGAAAAGGCAGCAACTGTCTACTTCATGGCATGGACCACTACACCATGGACACTTCCAAGCAACTGCGGACTGACCGTAGGGCCGAATATAGATTATGTGCTGGTGCAGACGTTTAACCCATATACCCATACACCGGCCAATGTGATACTGGCTAAAAACCTGCTCAACAAATACTTTAAGCAGGAAGCACAAGAGTCTGATTTTACGATATATACGAGCGAAAGCAAGGTGCTGCCCTGGAAGATAATAGGCGAATATAAGGGCAGTGAACTGGAAGGATTGAGATATGACCAACTGCTGGCATTTGACGGTAATACCCGCGAGGTAGCTGGTGGCGACCCGTGGCGGGTGATATGCGGCGACTTTGTAACTACCGAAGATGGTACAGGCATAGTGCACACAGCCCCTGCCTTCGGCGCGGATGACTACCGTGTGGGTAAAAAGAACAACATAGGCATACTGACCATGGTGGACAGGCAGGGTAAGTTTAGCGACTTTACCGGCGAGTTCAGCGGCAGATATGTAAAAAATTATAAGGACGACCCGGATTATAAAGATGTGGATGTGGATATTGCCGTGAAGCTGAAACTGAGCGGGCACGCATTCAAAGTTGAAAAATACGAACATAATTATCCGCATTGCTGGCGGACAGATAAGCCAATTATTTATTATCCGCTGGATGCCTGGTTCATACGTACCACTGCAGTAAAGGACAGGATGATAGAACTGAACAAGACCATCAACTGGAAGCCTAAAGCTACCGGCGAGGGCCGTTTCGGGAACTGGCTGGAGAATATGGTAGACTGGAACCTGAGCCGCAGCCGTTATTGGGGCACTCCGCTGCCAGTATGGGTAAGTGATGATGGATCAATGAAATGCATAGGCAGTATTAAAGAACTGGTTGAAGAGTCGAAGAAAGCAAATTCGGTTCTGAACCTGAACCAGTTTATTGATGAGACTACGCTGGACATGCACAAACCATATGTAGATAATATAATATTAGTTTCGGACAGCGGCCAACCTATGAAGCGCGAACCCGACCTGATAGATGTTTGGTTTGACAGCGGGGCAATGCCTTATGCACAGTTGCACTACCCTTTTGAAAATCACCCGGACCGCGACCTGCATAAAAACTTCCCGGCAGATTTTATAGCCGAGGGGGTTGACCAGACAAGGGGATGGTTTTATACACTACATGCACTGGGCGTAATGCTCTTCGACAGCATGGCCTATAAAACTGTGGTGAGCAACGGACTGGTGCTGGACAAGAACGGCAATAAAATGAGCAAGCGGCTGGGCAATGTGGTGGATCCGTTCATCACCATTGAAAAATACAGCGCCGATGCTACCCGCTGGTACCTGATAACCAACGCATCGCCATGGGACAGCTTAAAGTTTGATAGTGAAGGAATTAAAGAGGTGCAACGGAAGTATTTTGGCACACTCTACAATACCTATCAGTTTTTTGCGCTGTATGCAAATGTTGATAATTTTACATTCAAAGAAACATACATACCGGTACACGAGCGCCCGGAGATTGACCGCTGGATATTGTCATCGCTGCAGACACTGGTGAAGAACGTGACCAACTTCCTGAATGACTACGAGCCTACACAGGCAGGCAGGGCTATGGAAGTTTTCCTGGACGAGCAACTGAGTAACTGGTATGTGCGTCTTTGCCGCCGTCGGTTTTGGAAAGGCGAATATGAACATGACAAAATATGCGCCTACCAGACCCTTTATGAATGTCTGGAGACCCTTGCTTTGTTAATGGCGCCGATAGCTCCGTTTTTTGCAGATTGGTTGTTCCAGAACCTGGATAGTGTGACCGGAAAAAATAAGAACGGATCAGTGCACCTGGCCGATTATCCTGTGGCAGATGAAACGGTGATAGATACCGACCTGGAAGAGCGGATGAGGCTGGCACAGGACGTTTCGTCTCTCGTACTATCGATACGTAAAAAAGTAAATATAAAGGTAAGGCAGCCATTACAGCGGATACTTATCCCTGTTCTAGATGCACATACCAAGGATCAGATAAGCAAAATTGAAGATCTGATAAAGAGCGAAGTAAACATTAAGGCAATAGAATACCTTACTGATTCTGAAGGATTTATTAAAAAGAAAGTAAAGCCGAACTTTAAGACACTTGGCGCACGTATGGGCGCTAAAATGAAGGCCGTGGCCAATGCGATAAACCAAATGGGGCAACACGAAATTGCATTACTCGAATCTCAGAAAACCTATTCTTTAACCATAGAAAACCAACCAATAGAGATAAAAATTGACGATGTAGAAATTTTTGCCGAAGACATACCTGGCTGGTCGGTTGCCAATAAAGACAATCTTACTGTAGCTCTTGACATTAATGTGACACCTGAATTGCAGGAAGAAGGGAACGCAAGGGAAGTTGTAAACCGTATCCAGAAAATCAGAAAAGAGAGCGGACTGGATGTTACAGACAGGATAAATGTTAATATTCAGGATTACCCAACACTAAATAGTGCAATAATTAATTTTTCTGACTATATTTGCACGGAAATTTTGGCGGATAGTATTAATATACTGCCAAATGTGGAGAATGGAGAGCAGATTGAAGTTAACGATGTAGTGTTGAACATTTTTATATATAAAACATCTTAATGTCATGGCAATAGCTAAAAAACCGGCAGGAAAGACTGCACCCATCGTTAAATCCAAGTCGGGATCAGGAAAAAACGCACCTGCCGTAAAAGCTAAAGCCATAGCCGATAAAACACCTGCGGTAAAAACGCTTGTAAAGAAACCAACATCCGGAAAGGCAGCGGAAAAAGCAGCTCCGGCTAAAAAAGCAGCAGAGGCCCCGAAAAAAAAGGCAGCGGCCAGCAAACCAGTTAATAATAATACTGTAAAAACAGATAATCATAAAATAGTGAGTAAAAAAAATACCCCAGTCCCAGTAGTAACACCTGCAAAGAAGGTTGCACCAGTTAAAAAAGCAGCCCCGGCTGCGAAAGCGGCTCCGGCAAAAAGTGCGCCAGCGCCAGCTAAAAAGAAACCTGCTGCTCCTGCCCCGGCAAAAACTCCGGCTAAACCTGCAGCAAAGGCACCAGCTAAACCAGCAGCAAAACCTGTTGCAAAAGCGCCTGCCAAGCCCGCTGCAAAAGCGCCTGCTAAACCAGCCGCAAAACCTGTGGCCAAACCAGCAGCCAAGCCTGCTGCAAAAGCACCAGCAAAACCTGCTGCCAAGCCTGCACCAGTGAAGGCCGCTCCGGAACCCAAAAAAGCGCCGGTAGCAGTTGCTCCTGCTCCAAGACCGACGCATGAGAAAAAAGCTCCGGTTAAAAAGAAGCTGACCATCACCCAGATGCCGGTAAAATTCAATCCGGCCACTCCTAAACCGATGGCCACACCTGCTGCAAGATCGATAGAAAAGAAACCAACGGTGATTATAGCCCACCGGAAGATGGAAAACAAGTCGAAACTGCCAAAGGAGATTGAGAATACCATGGTAACTTATATGCCAGAAACCTACAGGTCGATACTGGATGAACCAGCTCAGCAGCAGGGACCAGCATACAGGTACAGTGACGAAGATCTGGCAGAATTTAAAGATATCATTACCAGCAGGCTGGAAGCTGCACGTAAGGAATTGACTTATCTGCAAGGTCTGATAACCCGTAAGGACGAGGCCGGCACAGAAGATACCGAAAACCGTTATATGAATATGGAAGATGGCAGCGGTGCTATGGAACGCGAACAACTGGCTCAGCTTGCCAGCCGCCAGATACAGTTTATGAGCCACCTAGAGAAAGCGTTGGTACGCATAGAAAATAAAACATACGGTATTTGCCGGGTTACCGGTAAGCTGATAGATAAAGCGCGTCTGCGTGCTGTGCCACATGCCACACTGAGCATTGAGGCCAAAAAGTTGATGGCGGCAAAACAGAATTAATTGACAGTTAGTAGTTTATGATTGCTTATAAATAATTATAAAAAAATACCCTCATTAAAGTGAGGGTATTTTTTTATCCTTCCAAATCAGGATCTTCGCCAAAGAAATTCTCCAGGTCACGCCGCTGTTTCTTAGTGGGGTGACCTGTTTTACTATGGCGCTTGCCAGTGTAGAAACTGGTGCCCATATGCTGGTTCAGTTCCTTCTCTTCTTCAGATGTAATATCGAGATAATTCTTTATGGCTTCTTCAAAAGCTACCCTGCTCTGCAAAAGGCCGGTGACTTCTATTGTCCAGCGGCGGGCAGGGGTTTTGATGCTGTAGCGGTCGCCGATGGCTACCAGGCGGGAGGGTTTTACATTGGCCCCGTTCCATTTCACCTTTCCCTCATCAATAGCTATGGTAGCTTGTGTGCGGGTTTTGAAAATGCGTATAGCCCAGAGGTATTTATCGAGTCTTGGTTTTTCCATAGTTAAGGACAAAAATAGAGGAAAATAGTTTAGAATAAAGAAACATCGCTAAGTCACAAAACAACAACCCACCTACTCCACCCCAATCTCATCAGCAAAAATCCACGCATTTTTGCCAGCTCCCGGGTGCCAGGATGGACAGATTTTCAGGTTTTTGGCCTCCACACGGACGTACTTTACCTTTATTGGAATAAATGTGGCTTCGAAGTTTTTACGTTCTTTCAGTTGCAAATCACCGGGTTTAGAGGCCGGAGGGTTGATTTCTCCAACTGGCGTAAAATGAATACCATCTGCCGAAACCGAGAATACAATATGTGACGGGAAGAAAATCCAGTCGTTTGGTGCGTTTAGGAAACCCGCCTGGATATGTTGGATTGTTGTTTGAGCTTTCAGGTCAATTGTTGCTTTCAGGTCAACTCCCTGATAGCCCTGCCAGCCACCATCCGATAGATTGAGGGAGCCGGTATTGCCATCTGTGAGGGCATTAATGCCTGCTGCAGGGTACAGATTGCTGAAGGGGTAAATCAGTTTTACCACCTTATGAATAGCCAGGTGCTTTACCCGATTTAGTCCGTATGTCTTTTGCTTTGCAAATACCTTCATTTTTGCAACGGCCAGTTGGTTGTACTGTTTCAGACTGGTAGCAACTGGTGGCAGAGCGCCGGATTCAGATGGTGTAATCTCTATAGCCTGTCCACCTGCTTTGGCAATCGGGGCGGTGATAGTATCGTTTGAATTGACAATAAATTGAGTTAATTCGACAGATTCGGGATTAGTGTTCCAATCAGTGCTGAGGGAATCGCCGTATATCCGGGCAATATATTGATGTCCTTTTTCGAGGAAATTCAATGGTATTTTGAGCATATGGCACTACTCATCTCCCACAGTTCCGACAAACCATTTGCCCTCACTTCTTCTGGCAATGGTTACATAATGCCCGATTTTTGCATTGATCACCTTCGTTTCATCCCAACTGCTGGGCACATTTTCAATGTACTGAAAGGCATCGTTGTGTTCGTAATTTTCAACCATATCAGATGCCATCATCATGGGGCTGTGGAATACTACAAACAAGGCCAGTTGATTGGTAAGTGTGCAATAGAGCCGCTTGTTCTTTTCGGGCGAATGTATGATATGGAATATGCCGGGGGTATAATCGTAAGGCCCGGCGAGAAAGCGGGTAAAGGGCAAAGTGGCCTCATGAGAGGGCGGCGTGGCGGTATAGGTAGCGTTCCATTCGTTGCCGCGGGCAGCCTCCTGGGTCAGCAAGTTGGGCCATGTGCGGCTGAGGCCGGTGGGCTTTATGCTTTCATGCACATCTAGCGATATGTGGTATCTGACAGCAGTTTCCACCACCTTCTGGAAGTGCCTGACCATGTATTGCCCGTGATGATGGTAGCCTGCGGGGATGATAGTACCCGCATAGCCTGTCTTCAGATAATGAATACCCAACCTACGGCACTGGTCAAATGCGCTGTCCATCTGCCGCTCATATTCGGGAATATTGCCCCCTGTTTCGTGATGAGATATAAAGGCTACATTCTTTTTCCTGGCATAACTGGTCACCTCTACAAGGTCAAAATCGGAGGCAGCACGAGTAAAGTCCTGAACGGGCTTCATACCCGATGCCCATGTTTCCCAGCCCTTGTTCCAGCCTTCGGCCAGTACGCCTTCTATATGATGAGAGGCTGCAAAATCTATATATTGTTTGGTTCGGGCTGTGGTAGCGCCATGCTTTTCCCCTTCGGCCCAGGTATATTGGCCAATGTGCATGCCCCACCATATACCCACAAATTTCAGGGGTTTGATCCACGATACATCTTTTACAGCGCAGGGCTCATTGAGGTTCTCCACCAGGTGCGATTCAATCAATCCGGCTGGTTTCCGGGCGATGATGATGCACCGCCAGGGTGTTTTGAAGGGCGTGCTTACCCTTGCGCAAACCCCATCCGGTTCAGGCCATAGGGCAGATACAAAACAGGGTTTATGCTCATTTGTCCGTTTCAGTATCATTTCTGAATAGTCCTGCAAGGCAGCCTCATGGATACTCAGGAAAAAGCCGAAGCGGGTTTCGATTGTCAGAGGAGTGTTGGCATCGGGTATGGATGTAAGTGGCGAGTGCCGGTATATGGATTCGTAGGCAAATTCATTGGAGGGAATCCACCAGGCGCTGTCGTTGGCCGGGAAATTGAATTCAGTATTTTCGGCAGCAATCAGCAGGCTGTCGGAGGCGCTACCGGGGAACTGATACCTGAAAGCGATACCATCATTATAGGCCCTTGCAATAAACAGAATGGTTCTATTTGGGACTTTCGATTCGGTAAGGGTAATTACCTGTTCGTTATAGTTATTCCGGATATGGGAGGATGTGCAGGCCACCGGAACCCATGTTTCATCCTGGTGGTAATTTTCGGTTTTCAATACGCTTAGCCCATGACCTAACGATGGCTGGCCCTTGAAATTGAATGAAAAAGAGGATTTATTGAGAATAGGCTTGCTGTCGCATGTTACCTGGTAATACAGTTTTCCGGAGATTAGGGTGATTGTAAAATGCAGTCTTCCATCGGGAGATAGTAATGTATTGGCTTTGCAAGCGGCTGTGGCGGCAAAACTTGTAATTAGGAGGAAAAGGAATAAAAGGCTTTTGTGCATTAATAATAATTGTTTTTGGAAGGTCGATTTTTAGCCCATCATAGCGTAAAAATAGGCATCATTCTGAATTATGAGTCAATGGCTCCAAAGAGGGCGTAAGCTAAATATATTACATAACTATACTGTATCGCTACATTGTATTACTATTAGATTTGACAACTTTTTA
>CAIVEH010000269.1 GCA_903904855.1 uncultured Bacteroidota bacterium
AATGGTCAAAAATGATCCAATACGCTTGTTATCAAAGGATTGATATTGCGACCTAAGTGCCTATACCTATAAAATTATTCATTTCCTATTCTCATAAAGATGATGAACTCTGTGAAGAGTTCAAAACTCATCTAAAACCATTGATGAAAAACAATGTTATTGAATATTGGAATGATAAAGAGATAATGCCTGGTCACATGTGGGACGAAGAATTAAAGAAGAATCTGCATGATTCCGATATTATTATTTTTCTATTAAGCCCCGACTTTCTGGCCTCACACTATATTTATGAAAATGAATTAAGGATAGCATTTGAAAAACATAATAAAGGAGAAATAATTATAGTTCCTGTTATGCTTAGGATGTGTATTATAGAAGATGAATTGTTTAATGGAATACAGGGATTACCAAGAGATCTTGTACCTATAGATAGCAAAAAATGGCCGTCAAAAGACTGGTATTGGGTAGAAGTAATGCAAGGATTAAGAATTAAAATCAATGAAGTTAAGGATATAAAAGAAAAACGTAGAAATGCACAACTTGTTCAGTTAGACCAGAAAAGACTTAAAAAGGAAGAAAAAGATCGGGCCGAAGCAGAACTAATAAAAAATGAAAAAATCGAGAATGACCGAAAAGAAAAAGAACGTTTAGAGAAAGAACGTTTAGAGAATGAGCGTTTAGAGAAAGTACGTTTAGAAAAAGAACGTTTAGAAAAAGAACGTGTAGAGAAGGAACGTGTAGAGAAGGAACGTGTAGAAAAAGAACGTGTAGAGACGGAACGTGTAGAGAAAGAACGTGTAGAGAAAGAACGTGTAGATAAGGAAAGTATAGAGAAGGAACGTCAGGAGAAAGAACAAAAAGCAAAGGTCGAAATCGAAAACACAAGAAAAGCAATTCAGGAAAAAGAAGATCTGTTTAAAAGGGAATTTGACAAAGCATACAAATTTTATAATGATGGCCAGTTTTCAAATGCTTACTCCGGGTTTTCCAGTGCGTTGGCATTGAAACCAAACGATCAAAAGACAAGACAGTATTTAGGCTATACAAAGGATCAACTTGATAGAGAGCGTTTAGAGAAGGAACTCCATGCGGGAACGAGTATTGAAAAATCAAATACAAATAATATCAATTCATATTCATTAGTTTTTTTGGCAATTGTGGTTTTAGCCGGAATTTCATATTTAATATATACACACAATAATCAAATTATTATTAATCAACAGTATCCAAAATCCGATACAGGTGGTTATAGTGCTGCAACTGCTGTCGCGCCGTCCATTCAGGAGTACGCAAATGCCGACACAGCAACCGCACCCGCCCCAAAAGCTGACACACTAAGTGCACCGCCTACAAAAAAAGACGATAATAAAAAAAATATACCATTTGAAACTACGAGTCCAGAATATGTAACAAATAAAGATTTTAACAATTACACTTATACCGGTTATATTAATAAATATGGACTGCCAAATGGTAAAGGTGAAAAAAAATTTAAGTCTAACAAATCAAGGTACATTGGGAATTTTGTAAATGGATTATTTGAAGGTAAAGGTGTTTATTATTTATCCAGTGGCGATAAATATGATGGTAATTTTAAACATGATAATTATAATGGTCAGGGTGAATATTATTATAGTAATGGGGATAAATATGATGGAAATAGGGTAGATGACATAAAAAGTGGCCATGGCATTTATTATTATAGTAGTGGCAATAAATATGATGGGAATTGGGTAGATGGCAAAAAGAGCGGGCGCGGCATATTTACTTATAAAAATGGTGATAGATCTGATGGAAATTGGGTAGATGACCATAAGAATGGGCATGGTATATATTATTATATAGACGGGGATAGATATGATGGAAATTGGGTAAATGACAAAATGAATGGTTTTGGCAAATATTATTATTCTGTTGGCGGTAGATATGAAGGAAATTGGGTAGATGACGTCCGTAATGGAGATTGCAAATGTTATAATATAGATGGTAAATTAATTTTTGAAGGGCAATACAAGGATGACAAACCTGTCGGGAAATAGCCAAATAGATAATTTTTGCCATATCCCAGCTATCAGAATCCACTTCTAACCACTATAACATAAATTCCCAGAGTACGTTTATTGCCTCATAAACTAGTAGAGACGTTGCACTGCAACGTCTCAGGATACGATGGCAAAATATAATTAGCCTTACCCTTGTTAGGTGCAATCCCCCAACCTCACCAATCCGCCGCAAATCTCCAGATTTGCAAACAAAAACTCCCAAAATCGACTATTTATCCACAATTTTTAGAAAATCAAACCAAATTATTTGGATAATTCAATCTGATTACCTACCTTTATCCCCAAAATATGGAATAACTAGAGTTTAAATAGTGCATGTATGTATTACAAGTCTTTGCGACCTTGATTATTTAAAAAATGCTAACATTAGATAATCACACTTGGCGGCTTTGCAACTTTGCGTAATATATTTTCACTATTTAATCCAGAAAGAAATATAGCTGACAATTACTTTAGACTATCTACTAAATACTTTAGACTGAAAAAAAAATGAAAACAGAACAAATGCAGGACGCCTTCCGTCTCTTCCTCCAGACAAGTCTCACAAAAACTGAGATCGCTGATTACCTCAATATCAGCCGCCGTACCGTCAACTATTGGGCCACCGACAACCAATGGGACCGCATAAAAACCTGTGCAGGAAACCTCCCCATGATAATGGCCGAAAATTGCTACCTAATAATGGGTAAATTACAGAACGAAATCCTGTCGGACACGAATACCGATAAACCCATCAACCTGAAGCAGATCAACTCTCTTTGTAAACTCACAAATACCGTCCGCAAAATCGCCACCCGAAATACCCTCAACGATAATATCGAACTCCGTGGCCTTTTCCTCGACCACGTAAACGCCCAAAACCCCGAACTCGCCCTCCAGATCCAGCCATATATCGACAGCTACCTCCTTACCCAGGTAAAAGCCAGCTCAAAAGAATACAAAGACCTGCAATCTGCCTGGGCAGCCAACCCACAATCAAATCAATCAAATACTGAACCCGATGACCAGCCCCTCACCCGCTTGCTCATCGACCGCGAAGAAGCCCGCCTCGACCAGGAAGACCTCCTCTACTGGGCCCAGAATCCACCCACCGAAGAAGAAATAGGCTATACCCCGGAAAACAAACCTACCAATAAAAAAGTGGCCTGGGCCAACCCCGATGAGGCAATGAAATCCAAAATGGAAATGCTCAAAACCCAGGGCCTCAGCCGCGCACAACGCCGCAAAATTATCCGCTCAAAAGCCGCCGCATAAAAACAAGACCAAAGGACAATCTCTAATAACAAATAGTCCCCCTATCGCGTGGCCGCGATGTTTCGGTAAGAACAACGAAAAAATAGGTACCTAATTAATTTTCAATCATAAAATATTTCGTTGTATAGAAGACATTATAAACCGGCATTGGTATTCTTTGCGGCCTTAAAAATGACGTTTGCATATTGCGCCTTCGCGCCTTAGCGTGAGATTTTTTCATGCCGTTCTTTATAGTCTAATCGTATAAATTTCGCCTTTACTTGTTTGTCTTTCTAAACGAATGAGGATAAAATTACCAATATACAAACACAAGAATACCACCCTGAAAGGGCATCATCTCATAGCATAGGGCAACGCCCTATGAATTCGCGCGGATGTTTCGATGGATATTGGTTTAATGTTTTTTGTACTGTTTTCAAAATACAACGCACCTTGAACTTCTTTGTGCACTTTGCCTTTTAATCTATTGCCAGAATCACTGAAATAGTTCCCTTTGCGATAAACTTTGTGCCCTTTGTAGTAAAGATTTTTGGTTCATTTTTTACAAGCAAAAAGCATAATTAATACATACCTATCTCATAACTATATTTCAAAAACTCTGCTTAACCTCCTATTAATCACTTGATTTTCAATTACAAAATGTGCAATTTCATTCACCCTGCAAACAGTATCAGAAAGCCAAACCATTATCATCGGTATAATTTAATCAATTGTCAGCTTAAAATAATGTGGGCTATACGACATGGTTCGCTTTCTGAGGTTTATTATAGTTGGCTCGATAGTAATCCCAACTGGATTATATGCATATAGCAATATATTAGATGTTTGACCGATGCTGAAGGCATCGCATGTAATGATGATTAAATAGGGAATTTTCCTATCAATTGATGATCTTTTATTTTACTCCGAACTAATGTCATAATATTCATTTGCAACCCGCTCCTCTGCGCCTTTCTGAGAACCATCTCCACAGACAATTTAAAGATGAGACACATTACAACCTTTTCTTCACAATAATTTTAGCTTCTTTTATTACTTTTGCTACCTGTAAAAAAACATAGTGTATGACCGGATTAATGGAAGACATAATTAATGATACTTCTGAGCACATGAAGAAGGCCATTGGCCACCTCGAACTGGAATTGAGCAAGATCCGTGCCGGGAAAGCATCTCCGCAAATACTGGATGGTATTCATGTTGATTATTACGGCGCCCCTACCCAGCTCAATCAGGTTGCCAATGTTATGATCGCCGATTCCCGCACCATAACCGTACAGCCTTGGGAAAAGAAAATGATAGGCGTTATCGAAAAAGCTATCCTGCAATCAAATATTGGTCTTACCCCCCAGAATGATGGTATCATTATTCGCCTGTTTCTGCCGCCACTCACCGAAGAGCGCCGCAAAGAACTGGTAAAACGCTGCCTTGGCGAAGGCGAACATGCAAAAATTGCCATCCGCAACATTCGCCGCGATGGTATCGAGCATATTAAGAAGCTTCAGAAAGATGGCCTCAGCGAAGACATAGCCAAGGTAGCAGAAACCCGCATTCAGGGAATAACCGATAAATACATCGCACTTGTCGATCAGCATTGCAAAGACAAGGATAAGGAGATAATGACTATCTAACAGTAGAGATGCGATTCAGATGACTTGGCTCAGATAGGACTAATTATGTGGTAAATAGCTATGTATGGTATGGAGAATAGGCGGGTATTGGGTTAAACTTTATTAGATAAAGTTTGTCCTAAATACCGCCTAGTATACTTGTGGCTTTCTATATTCCCTTTTTCCCAATTCCATATCAGCATGGTATGCATACAAATTCCAAATTCCACTAATAATGAGCGAGCTGCATAAACAAATATTACTGCTGCTTTCCTTACCGGTATACCTGGTTATAATTCCTTTGGAAATCCTCCTCAGCAACTTCAGGCAACAAAAATATTATTCCTGGAAAGAAACCTGGATGAATATCTATCTTAATCTGGTAAATACAGGGATAGACGCAATACTCCGGTTGTTCGTCGGCTTGGTTGTACTGAATTTTTTCTTTAAATACCACCTAACATTCAATTGGAATCCAATTGTTTACTGGAGCATTTTACTTATTGCCGAAGACCTCACTTTCTGGACAATACATTATATCGATCACTCAGTTCGCTTGTTCTGGGCAGTGCATATTACCCATCATTCTTCACCCGAGTATAATCTCTCCACTGGTTTCCGCTCGTCAGTGCTGATGCCGGTATATAAGTATTTTTATTTCATACCTCTGGTTCTGGTTGGCTTCCGCCCGCTCGATGTTATTTTCATGTACTCCATAACCCAGATCTACGGAATCCTGGTACACACCCAGGCCATTAAAAAACTACCCCGGTGGATCGAGTTTATCTTCGTAACCCCATCTCACCACCGTGTTCACCACGCCAGCAACATCCGCTACCTCGATCGCAATATGGGTATGCTGTTTATCATCTGGGACCGCATATTTGGTACCTTTACCGAGGAGATAGATGAAGAACCACCTCATTATGGTATCACCAAACCAGTCGAGAAACCCTACCATCCGCTATACATCATAACCCACGAATGGAAAGACATCGCTCACGATTTCCATAAAACCAATTCCCTGAAAACCAAACTGAAATACCTTTTCAATCCACCCGGCTGGAGCCATGATGGCAGCACAAAAACCTCCAAACAATTACAGAAGGAATACTACAAATAGGAGCCGCTTCTCTGCTCACAAAAAGTTGGCGAAACTAAAAATTAATGATAATTTTTATATCCATTTCAACTTATCACTTATCACTTATCACTTATCACCTACAATCCTCCCATTTTAAGCACCTTCATAAACTCATCAGAAGTAACAATACTTACCGATAACCTGCTGAGTCTGACCAGTTCAATGGTAGCCAATGATGGCTCAGCTTTAATAGCTGCAAGTGTTACAGGTGAAGGCAGTTTCTTAACGGGTTTCAGCTCTACCACAACCCAGTTGGCATCTTCGGTAGTCGGGTCCTGATATGCTTCTTTTATTACCTCTGCTATGCCAACTATTTCCTTGCCCTCATTACTGTGGTAAAAGAGCACCTGGTCGCCCTTCTTCATAGCCCTAAGGTTATTACGGGCTGCATAGTTGCGCACCCCTTCCCAGATGGTTTTCTTGTCCTTTACAAGCTGGTCCCAACTGTATTTCGATGGTTCTGATTTAGCAAGCCAATAGTTCATTTGCAGTATAAAGTATTAAGTAAATAGTATGCAGCAAATGTAGGAACAAATAGGTAATGTAGCAGCAAAACCCTAATCAATCCACCACCTGAATTGCATATGCAGAGTCAGGCACAGCAACAAACATCATACAATGAATGCAGTTCTGAACTTCCGGAGAAATCACTTTAAAATTGATTGTATCGCCTGCACTACGATTGCCGAACTGGCAGCCATTTTGCACCGCAAAAACATGATGATAAACCGTAGAACCTGGTGCAGTACCAGAAACCCATGTTTCCTCACCAAGATAATAGGGCCCCAAGGTTTGTATCATTGCCTGAGAACAGATATTAAACACAACAATGCCTTTATAAGTACCGGTGGGCAGTGAAGCTGTCTTCTTTTTACAAGCTGGCAATGCAGATGTAATAATTAAGATAGATAAAACAAGTAGCTTTTTCATAGTTATACTTTTTTTTACAAAATTACATCATTATGTAACACAAATATAAAATTGGCGCTATTTATCCCTCATCAGTAAGTAGCTTGCCAGTTCCATCAGTGGTTCTTTTCTCTTGGATGGTATCGCTACGTCCTCGAGGCAATCGAAAGCTAGTTGAGAGTATTTTGCAACCGCATCACGGCAGGCAACATCCGCACCTGTGGCCTTAAACATTTCCAGCATGGCAGGCACCTTACCCTCACTATCTGATTGCAGTAGCTCTTCCAGTTGCTTGCGTTGATCCTGGCTTGCGTTTTCAAACGATTTAAGCAACAGATAGGTTTTCTTATTGGCAATAATATCGCCACCATTCTGTTTACCCAGCTTTTCAGCATCCCCGAATGCATCAAGGTAGTCATCCTGCAGCTGAAAAGCGAGCCCCAGGTTACGACCAAACTCATAGAGTTTATTGGAATTGTCGCCCAGCCCACCGCCAGTCAGGGCGCCCATTTTAAGGCTGCAACCCAGCAACACCGAAGTTTTAAGCATAATCATGTAGATGTATTCATCTATGGTTACATCATTCCTTTGCTCAAAATCCATATCCAGTTGCTGGCCCTCACAAACCTCTATAGCCGTAGTATTAAAAACACGAAGCGCCTGAGGCAGAAACTGCCTGATATTTGCTACCTGATCGTAAGCGTAAATACACATCACATCACCGGATAGAATGCCACTGGTAAGCCCATACTTTGTATGTATTGTCGGGTTGCCTCTTCTCAGTGGCGCTTTGTCCATTATATCATCATGTATCAGAGTGAAATTGTGAAACAATTCTATCCCAAAAGCAGCATACCATGCATCTTCATTTATCTCGCCAAACAACTCATTTGCCATCAGGCACAATACGGGCCTCACCCTTTTACCACCAAGCTGCAACAGATACCTGCATGGATCATACAAAGTAGCAGGGGCTGGCTTGAATGGCAATGAGCCTGTAAATCGTTCCTCAAATGAGGCTACAAGTTCTTTGAACGAATGCATTTATTTCTTTTTTCGGTTGTTATTTATTTTTGATTTGGCTGGCTTTTTGCCGTAGGCAAATGATTCGGTTGCCGTTAATTTTCTACCCTGACCACTTGACCGCCCAACCCCTCTCAACTTCCTCCCCGGCTGATCCGGTAACTCCAATACCGAATAGTCTATCTGGCGTTTCGCAAGGTTGGCCGATACTACCCGCACTTTAACCTTATCCCCCATTGCAAAACGAAGCCCGGTCGACCGCCCTACCAGTGCATATTCTCCTTCGTTGAATTCAAAATCATCAAAATCTCCAAGGTCATTGATGGATACCATACCCTCGCACTTATGCGCTACTGTTTCGGCCCAGAAACCAAAGGTTGCAACACCGCTGATTACTGCTTCAAAATCATCGCCCACATAATCCTGCATAAATTCTACCTGCTTGTATTTATTGGCGGCACGCTCGGTTTCCATCGCTCTTCGCTCCTGGTCGCTGCAATGACGGCATTGAGCCTCAAGATGCTTTATAGGGTGTATATCACCCTCCAGGCACTCCTGCAAAATCCGGTGTACCAGCACATCCGGATAGCGGCGGATAGGAGATGTGAAATGGCAGTAATGCTCAAATCCCAGCCCATAGTGTCCTATATTATCAGTAGTATATACCGCCTTCGACATAGTACGGATACCCAGCTGCTCAAGTACATGCTGCTCCGGATTTCCTCTCACGGTTTCCAGCATAGCATTGAACGACTTAGATATTGTTCCGGGCGAACTCAGATCAAATTTCACGCCAAAACGGCCTGCGAATAAAGAGAACACTTTCAGCTTGTCTTCATCCGGCACATCATGCACCCGATACGGGAAGGGCACATTTTCGCCTTTGCATTTTATACCACCTACATATTCAGCAATAGTGCGGTTGGCCAAAAGCATAAATTCTTCAATAAGCTGGTGGGCCTCTTTACTTTCCTTTATAACAATACCAATTGGTTTGCCTGTTTCATCGAGCTGAAAACGAACCTCCTGTGAGGAGAAATTGATGGCCCCTTTTTTGAACCTCTGGCTCCGAAGTTTTTTGGCTATCCCATTAAGAGTATGCAACACTTTAGCATTGTCGCCGTCAGCACCTTCTATTATCTCCTGGACCTCTTCATAGGAGTACCGGCGATCAGAGTGGATTACTGTTTTGCCAATCCAGTGGTCTTTAACTTTACCATGTTCATTGATCACGAATATGGCTGAGAAGGTATATTTGTCTTCATGTGGTCGCAACGAACAGAGCTCATTCGATAGCCTTTCCGGCAGCATCGGCGATACCCTGTCGGGCAGGTATACGCTTGTAGCCCGGCGGTAAGCTTCCTTATCCAGCGCAGATCCCGGCTCTATATAATGGCTCACATCAGCAATATGCACCCCAACTTCATACCATCCACCCTTCAGTTCTTTAAAAGATAGTGCATCATCAAAGTCTTTAGCATCTACAGGATCAATAGTTACAGTAAGCACATCGCGGATATCCTTTCTTTTAGCTATCTCCTTTATATCCAGGTATTCAGGATACCGTGCGGCATCTTCCAGCACATCATCGGGGAAGGAAAGCGGGAACCCATTCTCAACCAGCAAGCCCTGCATGGCAATCTCATTGACAGATTGATGTGTAAGCACACTCACTATCTCACCCACAGGGTTCTTTGTTTTACCTGTCCATTCTACTATACGCCCCATTGCATGGTCGCCATTTTTGGCGCCATTGAGCAGGTGGAGGGGAATAAATATATCAACTGGCATCTTTTCGCTCTCAGGTATCAGGAATGCAAAATGTGGATGCACCTCTACCCTTCCGCTGAACTCTGACTGTTTGCGGCGGATCACTTCGGTAATCGTTCCTTTAAGTCTTCTGTTATTGTCGTTATGGCCTCTAACTTCTACTTTTACTTCATCGCCGTTGAGGGCAGTGTCCATACTGTCCCGGTCTATGATAATGTCTGTTTCAAG
Source organism: uncultured Bacteroidota bacterium (assembly GCA_903904855.1). GTDB lineage: Bacteria > Bacteroidota > Bacteroidia > Chitinophagales > Chitinophagaceae > Nemorincola. Next base: position 9,999 of record CAIVEH010000269.1, read on the forward strand.
TCCGTCTACCACCACAAAGCCCATTCCGCTTCGGGTTACTTCAAGCCTGCCTGTATAGATGTGTTTTCCGGCATCAGGTTTATTGTTTTTTCTTTTCGTGTTTTTTGGCATTTATTATAATTAGTTTATCAAAGGTAAGTTGATAGGTTGATAAGTTGAAAGGTTGATAAGTTAAAAGGTTGATGTGATAATTAATAGGACAACGATTGAATCTGGTAAAGGTTAAAGGACTTTAACGTTTGGAACAATAATAAGTTTGGTGGGTAAGTTTGTAACGCGTACTTTTGCACCCACATCGCGAGATAGAGCAGCGGTAGCTCGTCGGGCTCATAACCCGAAGGTCACAGGTTCGATCCCTGTTCTCGCTACAGAGATAGAAAATCCAGCCATATTGGTTGGATTTTTTTGTTTCAGGAAAATGTATTTTCAGAGCCAGGTAAATAACCTGAAGGTCTCCTGAATACTTTCGGGACCGATCCCTGTTCTGGATCAAGTTGAAAAGTTGGGGGGATGAAAAAGAGATTTTTTTGTTCCGGCAAAAATTGCGTGTTTTATTCAAAAAGTTGCGTGTTTTCGTCAAAAAAACTGCGTGATTGTTGCGTGTTTCGTTCAAAAAATTGCGTCTTTTCATCGAAAATTGCGTCTTTTTGCAGATTTTAAAATTACAAATAGTTAGATTTCAGCTTATTATACATTTTAGTGCAAAATTCGCACGGGCTGGGCCTATTTATTTGCTGCAGATTCGCAAATTCGACACCCGTTTTGCAACAAATAATATGGAATAAAGGGTGTTTCATAGTTAATTATTTTGTTATTTTTGACCATTTTCAGGACAAATATACAATTAGCAATTCAATTTTCCTAATTTTTTAGCATATTTATTTTTCTACGGTTGCTGAGGCGTGGATTTTATAAGTTATGGGTGTTATAAACGAACATCCCAGATGTAAATGGGAGAGAGGAATAAAATCTTTAGATGAGTATCTTGAGGTTTCTTTCGTTTTAGCTAGTTCCCCCCAACTTTTTAACATGATCCTGAAACAGTATGGTGTGGAGGGGAAATGAAAATAGGGAGGGCATAGCTCTCCGCTCTGCCGCTCTCCGCTCTCATTTTTGTGCCCATGGGGAAGGATATAGAACCAAGTATTATGAAATCAACTTTCATACTGCTCTCATAGCTTACTGTGTAGCCCTTTTTCATGGTGGGATTAGTTTAAGTACCAGCAATCGGATTTGTTCTGCAGGGCTAACTTTAGCTCCCTGGAGAGTGAATAAGCATTTGCGCTCCTGTCCAGGAATTGATCAATGTAGCTGCTCTTATTTGCGCCAGTAAGCAGATTGTATAATCTCCAGAGATTTATGCTTCCATCAGGATTGGAGCAGAAGCTATTATCAGCATAGTAATCCCGGCACACATTGTTGATTTGTGAATCACCCAAACCCAACTCAGGTATCATCAACTTGGATTGCTCTGGCATATGCCGGTACATCCTTGCCCTGCCTATCAGTTGTGCAAATTGCTGTTCAGATAGTTCATACTGCTGGAATTGCCGTAGCTCTTCAGACATTTTTACAGCATTGAAATCCTTGAGAAGCGCTAGTATGCTGTTGAATAACATATCCTGGCTCTTGACCTTTAGATTCCCAAGGAAGCCATCTGTTGAAACGCACATGTTACAGCATACCAGGTTCTTAAAGCCGACAAAGATTTTGAAGTGCTGGTCGGAGTTCTTGCTAACAAGATTGTCCAGGTTGTAAGCTTTCACTCCACCAATTGTAAGATTGAGCCTGCTGCCCTCAATTTCACTGCTTATAGATGGTATCTCTACTGCAAAAGCCATCCGTTCATAATACAAGGTCTTTTCATGCTCCAGAAGGTCAATAGCGGGCTTGTTTCTGGCTTCTGGTATTCGGCCCTTGATAGCGTGGCTTAGTCGTATATTGGGCCTCAGAATCGTTTCTCCAGCATATACTTCACTAAGCGCCTGCATCGCAGCATCAATGAATTCACCGTGCGATATTACAGGTTCATTTTCCTTGACGAATACAGGAATAATGTGGTGGTTATTTATATCAAAGAGATTACCACCTATCGTGTTAGCCTCAATGAAAGGCTTACTTGAGGATATGACCTCAATCTCTTCCACCACATCTGTTATGGCTGGACCGATTAATATTGGTTCTTTAACTGTTTGCAATTCCATTTGGACTAAAATTTGGTTGATTAACAATGATTGATTTTAATTGTTCGTTTCTCGTAGCGAATTCATGGTTGAGGACTTGCTGGTACTGAGGATGGGCAAAGTATACGGCGTTCAGTTCTTTGGTAGATCCGCAGGCTCGTATCTTCTGTTGTACTTCCTCATAAGTTACCATTGCCAGTGCATCAATGCCCAGGTTGCACCATTCAAGCAAAGACTGGCCGGTCTGAACTGTTGGCACGAATTCAGGTTTGCATTCAAACAAGCTGGTTCTGTCTTTGGAGGATTTAACACGATGTAGCATGTCGAGTTCCAGTACTACAGTGAATTCATATTCCAGATTCTCACGCTGAACACCTTTCATGCCGACTTTCTCTGGCACTTGTTTGCCGTTCTTCTCAGATAAAACATAATCTGTCTTACTCCGGATTGTACAGATAAAATGTGCATTAGATTGGAGGACCTTATTGACGAATTGTTCATGCCTGGGTGTAACCTTTGCCCAATTGGTGAAGCTGTTGCCGGGCAGTGATGAATGATAATCCAAAAGGTAGTCCCACTCATGTGAAGTGCTGTCAATAATGATTACTTCCATGCCAGCTTCGAGGCAAATAGATATTCCTTCACAATACCGCTCTGGGCTATATGGTGGCTCCAGTGAGAGCGTTTTGTATGCTCCCAGGTCAGCATATAGGTCAGCGCTGTTATTCTCGGTATCTATCACTGCTATTTTGCTCCAGTTGCCACATAGACCATAGGCAATGAGCAAGGCACTCTTCGTCTTTCCTGAGCCAGATGGACCTTGAAGACCTAATTTTAGTTTAGCCTTCTTTCGAGAGGCTTGTTGTAGTTGCATAAAGGTTGCTTTTGATGTTAGGAAATGTTGTTGACTCAGTTACGCGTGTATTCAACAATACCAACAGGCAGCTCGCTCTTCTTCAGCTTAGGGGCTGGTGTTTCGTCAGGTACGTAATCCCAACTGTAAGAGAGCGTAACAATCTCACCCGTTTCAGGTATTTCATAATCGTAAGCGTCGCAGGGTTTCCTTACAATCTTACCTGGCATCTGAGAGCCAACCATTCGTAGTGCCGTTGCTTCATCGAATGTTGAGAAGATGTTACAACGTCTCGCGGTTGCGTAAAACCTGCCTGTGTTCTGGCTTTGAACCAGTTCTAGATCACCTTCCAGCTGAAGCGTGACATAGTTTCCCTTTTCCCCATTCCTGAGGAAGTAATCTTTTACAATAACCATTTTGATTGGTTTTAAAATGTGAACAATGAAATGATTACCACCCGGAATGGATGGCAGTCAGTAAATCGTACCGGGGGTCATTGTCGACTGTCAGCAGATGGGGGGTACATAAAAAGGATTTCCAATTTTGAAAATTTCCTATCACTTAAAAACTGGAAACTTTTTTTGAAAGTATGGTTTGGTGGTTCTTCGTTGGTATCTTTTTGGATTAGATATAAATAAAATCGTGATTGCGACATAGCCCCCAATTATTAAGTTTTGCAACCTTTAAAATTTCATCGGCGCAGATGACAAAATAATGTTCTGGTTGGAGCTTTTCTTTCTCATCAAGTAGTCCTGCAATATTTCTAAAATTCACCCATTTTATTTGTTTCAATAACATCGAGAGTATTTCATTATGCTTTGTATCGCTACCTAACCTTGACTTGGTTTCAGCCTCTATCTTTGGCGCTTCAATTGCAATTACTGTCATGGCCTACCAGTTTTAAGGGTTACATAATTTGCTGCCTCAATCTTGATTTCAGCCAGTGTTTTGATTGGCTTACCTAATAGCCATGCCTGTACCTGCACCCGATCAAAGAACAGGTGTTTGCCCAGTGGCTTGCTGTGTGGAATTATCCCGGCACTGGTAAGCTTGTATAGGTAGGACTTTGAAAAGCCTGTGAATAGGACTGTTTCATCCAATGTAAGTACCTCTTTTGAGGCTATCTGATTATTTAAAATCTCTTTGAGCTGTTGCTCAATAATGTTTAATGTGTCCATTTTTTAGAACATTTAAATTGTTGTAAAATGGACACCGGCGCCGGTGTCATCAATGTGATTTCACACTGACGCACAAAGGTTCAGATAGATTTGTAAACAAGGGAAATTAAGAATAAGGGAACACTAAGATTTCTTAGTATTCTTTTTAAAAACTCGCTACAAAACACTTATTTTTTAAATATTTCATCAATTCTTTCATACTCCTTTGGTGTTGGAGATTTTGCTTTTGCCACGTCAAGATTGTTAGCAGTAATTATTGTTCCATGCTTACTAAAAAACATTTCTGATTTACCTATAATTCTAAATAATGGTTTACTGAATTTTCCAGTTAATTTATCATTGAAAAACTCTTTCAATTTAGTAATTACATATGCAAACTGCGTTACCTCACAATACAACGTAATATGCTTATTTAGTGCTTTAATATCTTTTGTTGTAAGTATAGATTGGAATTTTATCGGTCCATATTGGTATGACTTGCCAAGGATATTCTGCATCGTCTTCCCATTGATCAAAATTCTTATCGAAACGAAAAGTAAACTCATTTGATAAAATATGTACCTCTTCTGAAGTGCCAAATACTGATTTAAACCCAATTCCTTTATAACCAGTTTTTTCAATATCTGCATCCTTTTTACTGATCCGACTTCCAACACTAGAAATACCTTTTACGTCATCCACTGTAAAATGGCTGCCGTTATGAGAGAAAATGAGATAGTCATCCAAAAGCTTAAATTCAACTTCAACCCCATTATTGTTTGTTTCTGAAGGAGAATCATCGGCATTCTGTAACAGCTCAAATACAAATCGGTTTACATCGCCGAAAACAGTTTTTGACAAAACATCTAATGCCCTCGCAAGGTCTTGTGAGTTGCTATCCCTTTTAGCTTTATCCGAATATATATTTTCAATAAAAGCTTTTGGATTCATTTGACCTGCAATTTTAACGTATGAAAATAGAGAAATTTACATTAATGGCTTGCGAATATTTTTAAACCATTTCTGAAAAACATGGAGGAATGGATATTGTTTTAAAATTGCAAAAGATGACTTGAGGACATTGCAATTTAATAGCACCCAAAAAACAAAAGTAAAAATTGGCCGGTTTTATGTGCAAATTATGCGCAAATGAAAAAAGGGTTCCAGAAGTAAAACCTCTGAAACCCTTTCCTGTGGCTGTGGGAGCACACGGACTACTAAATATAATATACGATTAACCGCAATCGAACAGGAGTGAAAACAGGAAAGCGTTTGATAAAGATTACATTGTTCCATCATCTTCTATTCTTTTCACTCTTTAACTAAAAATCTGCCACCTTTTCTGCCACCACCCCTGATTTCTAGTAAAAATAAAGATTGTTTCATTCCTGTAAGGCAAGCTCCTGAGTCGAAGAAAAATGATTTAATAAGACAAATTGGAACTGTCAAATCACCATCTTTCAGCTCCACCTATTGTCAACTTAATTATTAGATTACCACCAACCACGAACATTATATACTACTCTCGGTTGATTAGTAGCATAGGCGACACCTACTTCACGTGCCGCCTGTATTGTCATTTTACTTATTTCAGTGTCCTCTTTGTGCTGCTGTTTTGCGAACTCTGCATTATCTTTTTGCTGCTGTTTTGCGAACTCTTCATTATCTTTTTGTTCTTGAACTTTAAAATCCCATTCCTTTTTATCTTTTTCTTTTACCCACAAGTTTACTTCATCTATTAATTTTATTGCATCTCCGTGACAAGATGAATTGTAAGGAATATCCTTAAGTGCGTTACTGGTAGCATCAATATCTTTTGCAGCCCAAGCACCTTTTGCTTTACCCAAAGCTACAGAGCATTTACGATTACTTATTTCAGTTAGCAGTGCTTTTACTTCCGTATAACAGGGTAAATCAGGCAATATTTTTGATAAATTATCAGCAGCAGCATTATAATTCTCTTGACTTAACAGTGTCTTGGATTTTTGAATAGCTTCGCTACATTCTCTATTCATCTTGCCATTATAAATTTCCACAGCCATGCTTATGCATTTGTCATGACATTCTTTACAAACATCCGGAACATCAACGAGTTTAGAAATAGCTGCATCAAATTGATTTTGTGAAAGAAGACCCTTTGATTCATTAATAATATAATCACACTTGTTTTTATAATAATCAATTATTTTATTTTTACCTTCATTAATAAAACTCTGATATTGAGGATCATTTGTGTTTAGATTTTTTAAAGCAGAAATATATGCTTTTGTTTCATTTTCACCTACACCTTTTAATGTAACAGAATGACTTGAAAATTTAATCCCATCTATTGCATCACCGATAAATAATGTAATTTCAAGAGTAAATGCTTGCATTGGTGGAGCCGTAGCTGTAATATCTTTAGTCATTACAACAATATTAGCAGTAATAATGAATCTCGAATTTATTCCACCTCCCATACCATTATTTGTCACTATTTGATTCAACTTATTCTCGAGTAAATTACGGGCGGCATCTGGCATTTGCTCAATTTGGTCTGGCACATAAGCTGACAAACAAATTTTAGAAACATCACTAATGCCGTAAGATTTTTGTGTAAAAAACAGAGCTATTGCTAAAATTAAAATCTTACCATATCTGAAATTATAATTGATTTTCATAAACATGCGTTTTATTTATCACCTAATACAATTGTTGCTTGACCTAATCCTTTCATCATTAATTTATTTGTTATTGAAAATGGTGCGGCTGACAAATATTTTTGCAAATCTTTGCAAAAACCACGGGCATCGGTAGCTTTACCAGTCGCATCATACAAAGGAATTCTAACCTGTTCAAAAAGCATCATATTCGTTGTTGCATCCGATGTGCTGAATTTACCTTTAACTGTGTTTTTTGCCATCCATTCTTCAATATTTGCAGAAAGCTCTTTTCCACCGTAGTCTTTTTCCAAATCTCCATCCCATGAGTCGAATTTTTTAATGCGAATAATAATTTCACGACCATTCTCAAACATATCATCAAAATGTTTCTGTAGTGAAACATTGAAGTTATCAAGGTGTGCTAATACTGCTTCTTCTAACAAGACAGGTAACTCAGCAGAAAAAGAAGGGGCTCCTGTTCCCTGGGCAGTCGCAACCTGCTTATCTGTATATGAATCTAATCCCTGTAAATTGAATGTAATTGATTTCTTAGGACCGGTGGTATTAATGGTCCAAGTTAATTGCATTATGATATCTGCTTTAGCTGTTTTCTTTAGTTTATCAACAGGGCTTTCTGACACGCCAGAGCCTGATTTACTTGTCAGCATAGCATTCTCGGCATTTTCCGATTCTATTGTTTTTATTGCTGACTCGGCATTTTTAAGAGGGAAACCTCTATCTGCCATCAATCCATTTATTTTACTTATCACATTAATTAGATCAGCATTCTCCTGAAAAGCTCTTTTGTAGTCTGGCACTTTAACAATTGTGCCTTGATTATTATATTCCAGCATGTAGCCATTTGTATTGCACCAAACGTCACTTGGTAATATCATAATAGTTGGCTTTTTTGCCTGACTATAACAATTTTCACTAATCGAAAGACTTATCATTAATACTAACAACAGCCCAAAGAGAATATTGACTTTTTTCATTTTTATACTATTTAATAATTATATTATCTTGAATCATTTTTTTCTTTAAATCACTAATTAAAACCCCAACAACTACACCAATTTCAATGCCTGTTCGAGCATTTTTTTTGTCAATGTTCTTAGGTTTACTTTCATCTTTTTGGGAGATAAAATTCAAATAGTCTCCTCCATCAGAAAAAAATTTATTGAAATAATCTTCGTGATTTTCTAATGCATTGGTTTCAAGAACAACTGGTTTCATGCTACAATCTGATTTCCCATTTCTTATTCCTTTAAATAAAACATCTTTAATCGCATTTTTTTTTGCTTGTTCAATTGCTATCGGCTTATTGCTTCCATAGCCCCAAGCTTTCAAGATTTGGGTTCCATCTAATTCTACGCCTAAACACTCTGTTTCATAACTATAATTTCCTGCAATTCGTTTTTGTGCACTACAGAGTGACATTTGCAGAATGGAAAACAACAACAAAATAGGATATTTCATACTTCTTAATTAAAGAATTTAAAACCCAGAAGACAGCCCTTTAATTATTCCTGCAGCCTCTAAATCTTTTCGTAAATAATCCTTTTGAACAGTGACAACAACGCCAATTTTGTATTCTTTTCCTATTTTCAAAACATCGCCGGAGTTTATTTCCCCATCGCCAGCCACACCGACATATTTCATATATTTACTCCCTTCTGCAAAGAAATCATTAAAAAAGTCTGCTTTTTCATCTTCAATTGCAGGATTATTTACCAGAGGCTTTTGAGATGTACATCCCTGAGCACCTGCATATCCCTTAAATATTACTCCATGAATTGCATTTTTTTTTGCCTGTTCAATTGCAATTTTGGGTTTCTTGGAATAGCTCCATACTTTAATCAGATAAGTACCCTCTGTTCCAATTCCGACACATTCAATTTCATATCTCCAGGCTTCGGTATCTTTATTTGCTTTCCTTTTAGCCTGAGCATTGGAAATAACAGAAAACCCTATTGCAAAAAGAAAAAACACAAGAAAAACTTTAATATAACTGCTCATACGTTAGATGAATTTAGTATTTTAATTTAATTGTCTGATTAGCATTCCTGAATATAAATTCTTAGCTTTTCCACTGAAAGTAGATCTATCTAAAACTGGTTTCTGGGCTTCGCCTTCTTTCACTTCGCCTGCAACCGGAGCTTCGCCTGCATTATATCTATTATCCCAAACTAATTCTGCGTCCAGTTTAATAGTTCCCTTCTTTTTATATTCAGTTAATCCTGTTTCTGGATCTAATGTTTGTTCCAATACTTCAAATTTTTCTCCTCCTTCAAGCCCTTCTTTCATGCCAATTTTTGCCGTGATTGGATCCACACTAAATAATGGCACCTTTGGTCTGAAAACCTCATAAGACTTTTGAAGTTTTGCATATACAGCATCAATATTTCTTACAGTAGCAATTTCGATAATCTGATCTTCAGTTCTTTTTTCTTTCAAAGAAAACAAAACGAGGCTATTAGATTTTTCATCTCCAACAAGTTCCAGTTCAAATAAATTCGCTTCATCAAAAGCAGCTTTCTTCTTTGGATCAGGATTTTTATTATCAATCCATAAGTTATTGTAAAATATGCTAGCAACAGAATCATTCCATTTTAGTCTATATAAATAAGATGTGGTCCAAACGGTATAACCTTCTTTTGTTTTTTCATATAAAGCATCAGCTACTTTGTTGGCTTTATCAAGTAACATAGGCATTTTAATATTTTTTGCTGCTTCTGCTTTTGCTACATCTCTAATACCTCTTGCAACAATTTCATTACTTATGAAATTCATCTTAGAAAACACTACAAACGTATTTTTCAATAATTCCTCACCAGCATCAGCTAAAACTGCACGTCCTTTTTTTTCTTTACTTGCGATATTAGCTTCCATATCCGATGCACTGTAATAACCTCTTTCTGCAATGAGATTCATATCAAAAGTTCCATCTGACTTTCTATTAAACCATTTTGCAACAAGTTGATTGGCAACTTTTTTATCTTTTATATATTTGTCTATAATGAGTGGATAATCAGTTTCATTTTTATCAATAATACCGCCAGTGGCATCTGATTTAGCTCCACCTATTAACTTTCCAGCTGCACTTTTATCAGTTCCTGCAGCTTTTCTGTCAGCATCAGAAATTGGATACTTTTGGGGGTCAAGGGATTTATTATCTAGCGAATGATTGTTATACTTATCAGGAAATGGAGCAGTTGCATAAGCCTTTACAACTGTTTCCTTTCTTGGGAAATTGTTTGTTTCAATTAATACCATGTGAAGTGAACTTCTACGATATTTTGTTGTTTTATTCTCATCCTGAGCATGACCGATTTGGATACCGGAAGTTAACCAAACGGCACCAAGCATTACGATAATTTTTGTATATTTCCTCATGTTGCAATATTTAAAAAACTAGGCGAAATAATAGAATGATTTTAATGAAAAGTTTTAACTATTAGTTATTGAGCCACAATGTAATTAACATTGTTGAATTATTTGATTAAAAGAAAAAAAGAAAAAAATGACAATGGTCATATATTTTTTGCATAATAATTTTATATTCTCCTCTGACTTTTTACCGAAAACACCCCCCCTTTTTGGATAGCTTCGACTTCAGATTTATAGGCTAAATACCCTTATAAATGCTATTCCCCCATTTTTAGAGTAGAGGTTTTTTTGTGGACAAATAGATCCTTGAAAACCTTGATTTTATTCCGTTTTACAGGCTTTCCTCCTTATTTTTAGGATGTGGTCGTAGCCACACTAAAAATGTGTAAAATGAAAGTATTGTACTGCAGGGTTTCAACAATAGACCAAAAGACAGACCGCCAAAGGGTCTCAGAGAAAGATTTCAAATTAGTTATTGAGGATAAATGTTCTGGTGCCATCCCTTTCTTTGAAAGACCCGGTGGTTTGGAAATAAAGAAACTGGTTGATGAAGGTATTATTACTTCACTCGGTGTATGGCAGATTGATAGGCTGGGTCGTGACCTAAGAGACATAATAAATACAATATATTATTTCGTTGAAAAGAAAATAGCAATCAATTTTATTAGTCAGGGCTTAACTACACTGGACGCTAATGGTAAGGAAAACCCCATTTCAAAAATGATGATTTCAATTTTAGGAATTGTAGGGGAGATGGAGAGAGCGCAAATTAAAGAAAGGCAGTTTGAGGGTATCAAGATAGCTAAACTTAAAGGCTCATATACCGGGAGAAAATTAGGAAGCTCCGAGTCACTGGTAGATTTTCTGTCAAAGGAGAAAAACAAGAAAGCTTATGACTATTTAAGAAAAGGGTACAAAGTTGGTGAGGTGGCAAAAATTACCGACCTGCATATCAACACAGTGTCCAAGATTAAAAAACTAGTTAATCAATAAAATATCATGACCCTAACAATTCAACACCAGACAGAGAACACCATTCACAATTTTGATGTGAAAGACCCAGACAACCTTGCTTCAATAGAAGTCTGGGCAATATGCACTGATATGAATGTTACGGCAATTTTAGTGAATGGAAAATATTATCAGTGTAAATAAAAGAGTAAAATATAAAAAATGGACGCAATAGAATTTGTAGTGAAGTATGAAACGTATCTTAATGAGATAGAGCAGGCTGTTAAGCCTGAGTACGCTCCTGTAATAGAGAGATTAAGAGCAAATGACCCGCACGATTTAGTTAGACCGGAAAGCTGGTTCCATGCTGAGACTGATGCAAGGGGTTTTGTTTGGACTTTGTTCTTAAAAGAAAAAAACATATAGTTATGGCATGGGATCCAAAATACCCGGCATTCGGGGTAATCAAAATACAAGGTGACAAAGTTCACCTATATAGCTCACGGGACAATTATACAACACTGGTTCCCGGAAAGCCTGTTACATCCGCCGTTTGGGCTGGTAACTTCTTAAATGTTACATTGTCAGACGGGAAGGTCAAAAGATATAGCTCACGGGATAGTTATAGCATAATGTAATCCCCGGTAAGGTTTAACAACGCAAGCTTCCTGTCGAATGACAGGAAGCTAAAGCCCGGTGTAATTACTCAAAGATTTTGTCTATTCTCTTTTCTCGATCCACTGCTTTCTTTTGATTTAGCAATTGACTTTTATTATATCCGCTATAAACTAATTTTCGCCTGGTGTATGAGCTTTCTGAAATTAACCCGGCATCCAAAAGTTCACCTGCGCTATACCTATGAGCGTTGTTCCGCAGAAAATCTTTTATCAATCGGTTTTCGTAGCTACTCCATTTTTCATAAGAGCCGCATTCCATATCAAAATCTTCATTCGTGAAGTATTTATTGGCGTTCATCAATTCGAGTAGCTTTTCCTCTACGCACGCCTTCTTATTTTTACTGAGCTTGACTGTTGTAATAAATCGCTCTTCGTTTACCTGTCTGTGTTTCATAAGTATTTTACTCTCATAAAATCAAAAGTTCAAACGAATGAACAATAAAGTTTCAACCTTCGGGCAAAAAGAAACCCGCAACCTTTTCAGGTGCGGGCTAAAGGAACATTTTAGAAACTTTTAGTTTGTCGCCAATTCCAAAGTATAGTTGAATAACTTTGAATCAGAATCCTTTTGATTTTGGAATGACTTTTTAAGCTTATCGTGAATTATTTCGTTGAAGGCATTGTAGCCAATCCAAAGATTTGCGCTTGTATTTAATAGGGTACATTCCCTATTGATAATATCAATAACTGTCCGGGCATTCAATGAAGGAGCCGGGTTCTTTTCGCTGGATTCATACATGAACAGTTTCAGATCCTCGCAAGTCAGCTTTACGTATTCTTCAATGTTATCAATCCTTTTTTCAGCAAGTACCTCGAATTTACGTTTCAGTTCAAAATACTCGTTATTCATAAACTTAGCAATCAGGTACTTTATGTTTGGCATAACCACCTCAGCTATTTGCCCCCGGTGTTTAACATTAAATCCGATTTGCGAATTAGCTATATGCAGCCCATTGTTACAAATTTTGCGGTAGAAACCGAAGTGACCAGATGTGCGGGTAGAACCGTCATAACTATTAGTGAAACGAAGCATGGGTCTTAATTCGTCCATCCCGTTCTTAATGGTGATTGCCAAAGAATCATCGTTCAAAATGTGGTCAACTGCGAATGAACGGTTTTCACGGTTGATGCTGCGGGTAGCTGTTGAAATGTTTGCATCTAACAACATATTTTCTACCCCGGCATAGAATACTTCGTTAGGCAGGTGCCCGTATGAATTGCTCACTACATTAACAATCTTGCCGTCAGAGATTATTACGTTGTCTAATCCTTTACGGCTATTTATCCCGGTTACGTCTTTGAAGCTGCGTACTTCATTTGAAACGAAAATGTTGTCGTTCCTTAAATTGTTGATG
>CAIVEH010000270.1 GCA_903904855.1 uncultured Bacteroidota bacterium
GTATCATGTACCAGCGTCCCCCCTCTCCTTATCATCAAAGTTGGTAATTTTATCCTATCTTACTTGATAGGTTTTTTCAAAAGAACAAACATATAAGGGTCTCCCTTCGTCCCCCCATGCCGAAGCCCGCTTCCAAATCATAATTGGACAAGCGCGCATCAATGCCCCCAAGCTGTTTACTCCTCGCGCAGGTCTGTAGCAAAGCCAGGTGCATACCCAACTGGCGCCTTAGTAGTTTACTTTAACGGTATGTTTAGTTTCCCACCTATCAACTTGAAAAGCCAACCAGTATCTGCCGCACCTTGTCGGTTATCAGGCCACTAAAACCCAGCATATCCTCTCTGCAAATCTGCCACAACCTTTGGAACAAATACCTCACACCTGTTTCAATTTACTAATTTTGCATGAATTTTCAATAAAATATCTTGCATATTATGACAAAAGAAAGTATCTTTGCATAAGATTAAAAGACCTTATGACTAAGAAAACGGAAGAACTCAAAAAGCATTTAAAACAAGGTGGGGTATACCGCAGAGCTGATTTGATGCAGTGGTCCAACGCCATTGATCGTCACATGACCGCATTGGTTAAAAGTGGTTTTTTGGAGAAATTGTCTGCTGGCATATATTATGTACCTGAAAAAACGGTTTTTGGCGCAGTTCCACCTGCCGATGAATCTTTGGTGCGTTCTTTCCTGAAGGAAGATGATTTCCTGCTTACATCTCCCAACGCATACAACAGTCTGGGGGTTGGCACAACACAGCTGTATAATGTGCGCATTGTGTATAATCATAAACGGCACGGCGAGTTTGAACTGGGTGGCCGAAAATTCTTTTTTCATGCAAAACATCGTTTTCCCCGTAAGCTGACCCAGGAATTTTTATTGGTAGATATTGTAAATAACATAGATAGTCTGGCAGAAGATAAAACTGAGATTTTAAAGAATGTATTGGCAAAGGCACAAACGTTGGATTCAGACCGGCTGAAAAAATCGGTTGCAAGCTATGGCAATGCAAAAGCCAAATCTTTTTTCAGGTCATTGGTAACACAAAAAAATAATGTTGCTTATGTCCGGTAAATACCTGCATGAATTAAATGAGTTTCCCGGCCTGCTGCGAATTCTGGAAAAGGAATTAAACATCCAGGCTTTCTTAATTGAGAAAGACTACTGGATAATGCATGTATTGTATGGCCTTAAAAAGCAGGGGTTTGAGTTCGAACTGAAAGGAGGAACATCATTATCAAAAGGCTTTGGTATTATTGACAGATTTTCGGAAGATATTGATATACATATTAAGCCACCAGGAGATGGTAAAGTTAATACTAACCCTAAAAATACAAATACCGGTGCGGTTAAATCACGTGAAAATTATTATGATTGGCTTGCCACAAAAATTAATATAGACGGAATTATTTCAGTTCAGCGGGACAAACAGTTTGATAATACCCTTACCTTCAGTAGTGGTGGCATAAGACTGAAATATAACAGTCATGCCCTAATGGAAGGTGGTGTAAAGGAAGGTATATTACTAGAAGCAGGATTTGATACAGTAACGCCAAACGAGAGTAGAACCATAAGTTCGTGGGCATATGATAAAGCCGCAAAAACTGAAGGAGTGGATATCATAGATAACAGAGCTATCAATATCGCCTGTTATCATCCTGGTTATACATTTGTCGAGAAGCTTCAGACTATAGCTACCAAATTCAGAAGAGAGCAGGAAACTGGCATTCAAAATCAAAACCTGATGCGCCAGTATTATGATGTATATAGCTTACTCGCTGATAGCGAGGTTCAAAAATTTATTGGCACAAAAGAATATAACAACCATAAAAATACAAGATTTCCAAAAGCTGATTTAGCTTTACCAATCGCTCTAAACGAAGCATTTCTTCTAAATGATCTTGCCTTAAAAGAACAGTTTAAAAAACGATACCAAATAACTGCCAAACTCTATTACAAAGGCCAGCCGCCATTTGAAGAACTGCTGGCCAGAATTAAAGAGTTCATAAATAGATTATAACGCCATGAATTACAGTTGTTCAGTCTTGCGTGAGATTGGCTCTAAGGAGTGTGTTTAGCCAGTCTGGCGCAGGTCTGTAGCAAAGCCCAGTCAATATCCGACCGGTACCTGAACAATTTCGCCACTTTACCTGGCGTTCCACCCCAAAAACTAAATATGCCACAAAATTAGGAATTGCCAATTATTCAACTTATCTTTGTCCCAAAATTTCACCATAAATATAGTTTTATTATACTTTAATCCGTATAAAATTATGCATTGTAATCTTTGATGGCTTTGCGGTCTTGCGTTTATAGAATCGCTATTATCAATTGATCGGTTTGCGGCTTTGCGGCTTTGCGTGAAACTATCATTGCACAATTTTACACAGCGAGCAGTATAAACTATGAAACAATTATTATTTGATATCCTGAGTAAATAGAAGGTTTTTTTGCTTGCTTATCCACCCGGCACACAAACATTCCCGATGATTTCGGCGATTGAAAATCGAAAAAACAAACATTCCCGATGTTTTCGGCTGTTGAAAATCGCATATTTTTATTACCTCTATGCATCTGAATAATTACAACATTTTCACATTAACACATTTTCGCATTAGTTTGAGCCTGCTCTCAGCTTGCCGAAATGGGATATAATGAGATAAGATGAGATAATCGCAAATTAATTTATATCAGCCACCAGCAAGGTTTTCAGCCATCACCATTATCCCATCACTTTTTTTTGAGACGATGGGATAACCAAACAAAAAGCCTTTTTAATAGAAGAAATCCAATAATCAAATGATCTATAATATAACTCAGTTAATTTGCCAAACAAAGATTTGAAGTTTAGCACATAATAGCCAGTCCCGATTATTTCGGGAGGGCCTTAATAATGCCGTAGAATTACAGATGCATCTTACTAGCGCAGACAAGTCAAATAACTTACATAAGCTAAATAGTAGCATGAATAGGCAGAATTACCAGCCCCATCCAGCTGAAAAGAGCTGGCTGATACAAGTCGCAGAGCCCTTTTTTTTCAGCGGAGCGATTGAAAAAAAATTTGCTTTTCTTTGGTACTTTCTTTTTCAAACAAAAAGAAAGTACAATCGCACCAGGCAGGAAATACACA
>CAIVEH010000271.1 GCA_903904855.1 uncultured Bacteroidota bacterium
CGGTCATAGCAACTCAACACACCGGAAATTTTATCTTCGTAGCGTTTTGTAAGCAGTTCCAATTTTTTGTTATAAAATTAGGGGTTTTCCTTTTTGGTTCTGGCTTGTCCAGGTTAGGTGATATTAGTAAGTTACAGGGGGACTACACTTCATCATTAGATTATTACCGGAAGGCGATAGACCATGAAGAAGTTTATCCCAATGTAATAACACGCGCGTATTTAGATTTTGCCGAAATAGTCATTAAACTTGAAAAACATGAATTCTATGCTTTAGTACAACATCTTGTTTTAAATCGTGTTAAAAGTATCCCTTTCCCATTGAAAAGTACATGTCATATTCTTTTCTTTCCATTATTAACTTTCGGGAAGGAAATCATCGCGAAGCGTTTGAATTTTCAGCCTTGGCCGAGCAAAGTGCTTCGGCTAAAACTGCCGACCTTCGCTACCATAGAGATTTACGTTTAGTTATTAAGCGAGAGAAATGGATTGAAGACTTACTAGCTTGTTATAGAATCAAGATGGGTTAAAGGATCAAATAGTCAAAGGGACTTTTCGAACGACAAAACCCGCGCTTAGCGCGGGTATCAATTTTCAGCGGAGAAACAGGGATTCGAACCCTGGGTACCCTTTGACAGGTACACACACTTTCCAGGCGTGCCTCTTAAACCACTCGAGCATCTCTCCGAAAGGGCTGCAAAGGTAATGATTAGCAATGAATTTGAGAAAATATTTAAAAAACAATAAAGAGACGGTAAAATAATCGGGTTTAAAATGCAAAAATAAGAACGTATAATTTAATCAGTACACCTAAATCAATTACCACTCAATACTAATAGAAGTACAAACACTTTCCAGGCGTGCCTCTTAAACCACTCGAGCATCTCTCCTAAAGGGCTGCAAAAGCAAACATTCTGATCAGAATGGGAAAATATTTTCTGCATTCGAAGTGGTTATTTTGGCTACCTCTTCTACCCTGCAATTCAATATTTCTGCCACCTTTTGGGCAATTACCGGTATGTAAGCGCTTTCATTTCGCTTTCCACGGTAAGGCACCGGCGCAAGGTAAGGAGCATCAGTCTCAAGTACTATATGGTTAAGTCCCACTTCTTTTACTATATCCGGTAGGGTGCTTTTCTTATACGTTACTACCCCACCTATACCCAGGTAAAATCCAAGTTCTATGATCTGCATTGCTTCCTCAATAGTTCCGCTGAAACAATGGAAAATCCCTTTAAGATTTCCATTTTGTTTGCTCCTGACTATTTCTATACAATCAGGCGTTGATTCCCGGCTGTGAATTACAATAGGTAAATGGTATTGCAGCGCCATATCTATCTGGGTGGAAAAAGCTTCTTTTTGCTGTTCTTTAAATGACATATCCCAGTAGTAGTCCAGGCCTATTTCACCTACAGCAAAAAACTTTCTTTTTGCGAGCCATTCAGCCACCAGGGCCAGTTCGTCTTTGTAATGTTCCTTCACATAACAAGGGTGTAGCCCCATCATCGGCAGGCAGTTTTCCGGCCATTTGTCTGCCAGTTCCAGCATACCATTTATAGTGCCGTTATCGCAGTTGGGCATAAACATTCTGATTACACCTGCATCTATGGCGCGTTGCACCTGGTTTGGGTCTGCCAGTAAATTCTCATCGTAAAGGTGGGTATGTGTATCTACGAACATAAGTTTTGGAATTTGTAACTTGGATTTTGTGTTTTATTCTTCAACCAATTGCCTTCATTTTCCAGCCCTGGTCCTTACAGTGTTCCAGCACTTTTGGCAGCGCATAGCTCATCCTGTCCCAGGCTTTTTCACTGTCGTGAAACAAAACTATTGATCCAGGCCTTATGTGCTGCAATACATTTTCCAGGCATTGCTCAGGAGTTATTTCTTTATCAAAGTCGGCGCTCAACACATCCCACATAATTACACTCATATCAGGATATTTTCGCTTAAGCTTCCTTGCCTGCGAACGCTTTATTTTTCCATAGGGCGGCCTGAACAATTTACTTTTTATATGCTCATCGGCTTTTACAATATTTTCCAGGTAGGTATTATCATCGGTTTCCCATCCGTTCATATGATTGAATGTATGGTTGGCTGGAGTGTGTCCTTTTTTTATTAACTGTTCAAAAACTTCAGGGAATTTGGTAACATTGTTACCTACACAAAAAAAGGTAGCTTTAGCCTCATATTTGTCCAGTAAATCGAGCACAAACGGAGTTGCAGCAGGATGTGGCCCATCATCAAAAGTCAGGTATACAGCAGGTTCATCAATCACCTTCATTTCCCAAACCAATTTCTTTGGAAAAATCAGTTTCAGCCACCATGGTGTTTTAGCCCGGTATTTTAACATCATGCAAACCAACGAAAAAAAACGCAGATGAAGCGATAATAATCCTCAGAAAATTGATTTTCATAACCTTCATTAATACAAAAGCGGGTGAATTTTTTACAATTCCACCCGCTTCCTGATATTTAAAAGACATTAAGGATTCACAACAATCTTGGTTGTGTACCTGTTTTCACCACCTGTTACGGTCAAAATATAAATTCCTGATGCTACATTGAGCTGCACAGGAATTGATTTGCTTCCGTCTTTTACAGTCATGGCATTAAATTCATTAATCTTAACTCCTGCTACATTGGTTACAGTAATATTAACCAACTCCTCAGTTGTCCATAACAGCTCAAGATTAAAAGTACCATCACCGGGGTTTGGCGATACCATTACCTGGTTTGAAGGCCCTGAAATATCCGGTACGCCTGCTTCCTTATGGCCAGCCTTTGATGGCATTACTGCAATTCTTTTTGTAACATAGCAACCACCACCGGTCTGATAGGTAATTGTTGCTGCACCAACCGAAATACCAGTAACATATCCTGTACCTGCTCCGATAGTAACTACAGCAATATTGCTGCTGCTCCATGTGCCACCACTGATGGCATCAGTTAAAGTTATAGGAGTTCCTAAAAATAAACTGGATGCTCCGGTAATAGCGGCAGGCATAGTATTGACTACTTCAACAGTATCCACCTTACAACCTGTTGAAGTAAGTGTATACGTCACATAAGTAGTTCCAGCAGATACACCTGTTACAACGCCGGTTAAACTCCCTATGGTTAGAATACCAGTACCAGAAGTACTCCATACGCCACCAGGTGTCACATCAGTAATTGTAGCTGTTGATCCCGAACAAATATGACCACTGCCGGAAATTGGCCCTGGTAACGGATTAACAGTAAATACTGAGGTTGCAGAACAGCCTGATGGCAGGACATAAGTTACAGAAGCAGAACCTGGTGTTGATCCGGTAACCCGCCCTAAACCTCCGCCAAGCGAAGTAACCGTAGCCAGGGTACTCATATAAAGTCCGGTGCCAGGTACATCACTTATATTCATGGTATCTCCGAATGCACAAATGTTATGTATCCCAGATATTGGCGGAACACTTATTACAGAAACACTATGAGTTACCATGCATCCTGATGGCGCAGTATAGGTGATCAGAACGCTACCACCACCTGGCAAACCAGTTACCACACCAGTACTACTAACAGTGGCTATAGATGGTATACCACTGCCCCACATACCACCGGGAGTAGCATCTGATAGCGTAATGGTAAAGCCTGCGCATACATTTGACGGTCCAGTTATGGACGAAGGCAACGGATTAACTGTAATCAACTTCGTTACAGTGCAACCCACACCTAATGAATAAGTAATTGTTGCTGTGCCGGATGCAACACCGGAAATAATTCCTGTAGATGTACCAATTGTTGCAACAACAGGATTGCTGCTGCTCCATATGCCGCCTCCCGGATCTGTTTCAGCTACCGTAGCAGATATACATACTATTGATGGACCGGAAATAGGTGCAGGCAGTGAGTTAACAGTAACAGATTTTATTGCCGGACAGCCACCAACAGAATAACTGATAACAGAAGTACCTATTGATAAACCAGTTACTAAACCTGTACTTCCAACACCGGCCACTCCGGATACCGAAGAACTCCATGAACCGCCCGGAGTAGCATCAGTTAATGGTATAGTAGAACCGATACAAACCAGTGAACTGCCAGCAATTGCTACAGGCGCAGAATTAATTGTTAAGGCCTTTGTAGCCAGACATCCGGTTGGTAGTGTATAGGTAATACTTGCAGAACCAGGTATTATTCCGGTTACAATACCCGTGCTGCCAATGGTAGCTATTGCAGCCGGAGCGCATGTCCAGGTGCCGCCTGCAATAACATCGGTAAATGGCGATGTCAGGCCAGCACAAAGACTGGACACCCCACTTATTGGCTCAGGCACCGGATTTACAGTAATGGAATAAACAACAGAACAACCTGCTACTGTGTAAGAAATTAAGGTAAACCCGGAGGTTACACCAGTAACTATACCTGTACCAGATACCGTTGCTGTTGGCAGGCTTCCGCTGCTCCAGGTTCCGCCGGTTGTTCCATCAAGGAGTGTTGTTGTTGATCCTGCACAAACCTGTGCTGTGCCTGAAATTGCCGATGGTACAGCACTTACAGTAACTACGCCTGAAACACTGCATCCGCTTCCCAATGAATAAGTAACAGTCGCTGTACCTGGTACAACTCCGGTAACTATGCCTGATGACGATCCGATAGTTGCTGTAGCTAATGGTGAAATACTCCAAACACCGCCCAATGCGCCATCGCCAAGTGGAGTAGTTGATCCGGCGCATAGACGTAATGTTCCGGATATAGGAGTCGGGGCAGAATTGACTGTTTCGGTTACAGAGGCTGAACACCCGGTTGACAAAACATAAATTATTGTTGCTGTACCTGGAGCTACACCTGTAACTAATCCTGTTGTTGGATTAATAGTAGCTATTGAGGTAAGTGCGCTGCTCCAGGATCCGCCGGATATTGAGGCAGTTAATGTACCGGTAAGCCCTGTACAAATACCAGTAGCGCCAGATATAGATGGTAATGGATTGACATTTATTGAACGGTAAACACTGCAACTGCCTACTGAATAGGTAATGGTACCGGCACCTGCTGTTACTCCGTTTACTATACCCGAACCTGTACCTATAGTAAGTGCCGGAGCTGAAGTGCTCCATGAACCTCCTGTTACGGTATTAGTTTCGGTAATGTTAGAGCCAATACATACGGCAGCCGGGCCGGCTATAGGGGTCGGAGCAGTATTAACTGTTACATTCCTGGTTGCGGCACAACCGGCGACAGTATAATCAATTGTTGCAACGCCGGAAATTATTCCGGTCACAACACCTGTTCCGCTAATGGTTGCAATAGTTGTAGGAGTTGAAGTCCATGTACCTCCTATTGTAGCATCAGTTAAAGGTGTTGTAGAACCAATACAAACACTGCTGCCTCCGCTTATGGCAGCTGGTGCCGGCATAACACTAACTGTACTATAAACCGTACAGCCTGTACCCAGAGAATAAGAAATAGTTGTAACACCTGTCGCTAATCCGGTTACAACTCCGCTCAGTGAGCCTATAGTGGCAGCAACAGGATTTGTACTTGTCCAAAGCCCTCCGGATATAGCATCCGAAAGTGAACTTGTACCTCCTGCACAAACAGTTGTTGGTCCGGCAATTGCTGTGGGTGTTGAACTCACAGTAACGATGGTAGCTGTTGTGCAACCTGTAGGCAATGAGTACACTATTGTAGTAGGACCAGTGGCTAATCCGGTTACAATTCCGCTGGTTGTGCCAATGGTAGCAACAGAAGGTGTCATACTATTCCAGGTACCACCCCCGGTTTCAGTCAGTGTAATGGTAGCTCCGACACATAATGCTGAAGGTCCTCCGATTGCAGATGGCAGTGGGTTAACAGTTACATTAGCAGTTACATAACAGCCAGTACTCAATGTATAAGTTATAACTGCAACACCTGAAGATACACCTGAAACCAGGCCTGTTGAAGATCCGACTGTTGCAAAAGAACCCGATGTACTCCAGATACCTCCACCAACATCTGTAAGGGTTATATTTGAACCCACACATACTCTGGATGGACCGGATATTGCAGTCGGCAGAGGATTGACTGTTACCGACTTTGTACGGGCACAACCAGTGGACAAAGTATAGGAAATAGTGGCAACACCGGGAGCAACACCAAGTACTACACCAGATGTGCCAACAGTTGCTATTGTACCCGGAGTACTGGCCCATGTGCCTCCAGTTGAAGTTTCTGTTAATGGAATAGTTGTACCGGGACAAACCACAGATGGTCCGCCTATTACAGCTGGTAATGGATTAATAGAAGCTGTTACAGATCTGAAACATCCCGTAGTACTACTTAATGTATAATCTATAACAGTAATGCCCGTGGCTATTCCTGTTAATACCCCCCCTGTACTAATACTTCCATTTGCAGGAATGCTGCTGCTCCACGTGCCTCCGCTTGTAGCATCTGCAAGCGTAATTGTCGACCCGACACAAACAATCGGTGTACCAGTTATCACAGCTGGCAATGGATTTATTGTCATTGGTAATGTTGTTGAGCAACCTGCCCCTACCGAGTAGGTCACAGTTACTGTACCAGTAAGCACACCGGTAACTACCCCTGTTGAGGAGCCAATGGTAGCAATAGCAGGTGTACTGCTTGACCATATACCGCCTGATGTAAGATCAGATAATGTAGTAGTTGCACCCATGCATACGTGGTTGGCACCGGAAATTGCAGAAGGTGTCGAATTAACAGTTACTACCGTGCTTATGGAGCATCCGGTAGCCAAATGGTAAATGATGGTTGCGGTTCCTGAAGAGTATCCGGTTACAACTCCTGTAGAAGAACCAATAGATGCGATTCCCGGTGTGCCTGAAGTCCAGTAGCCTCCGGGTACTGCATCTGATAATGTTGTGGTAAGCCCTACACATACTGTAGCTATTCCTGATATAGGTGCAGGCATAGGATAGACATTGAAAGAATCGGTAGCGTAACAGCCATTTGCAGCTGTAAAGGTTATAAAACTGTAGCCCGAAGTGACACCGGTGACAATTCCAGTTGATGAACCTATTGTTGCTACCGGAATAGCGCTGCTGCTCCATGTGCCACCACTTGTTGCATCAGTAAGTGTAGCTGTAAGTCCGGCACAAACAGAAGCAGGTCCGGCAATAGCTGATGGTGATGGATTGACAGTAATTGACCTTGTTGTTGAGCAACCGGTTCCACCAGTATAGGATATAGTACCTGATCCGGTTGATACACCTGTTACTACTCCTGTAGCAGAATCAATTGTAATATTCGAACTCAAACCATCTCTCCACCAGATTCCTCCGGAGGTAGTATCGGTCATTGTAATAGTATTACCTAAACAAACTGTGGATGGGCCAAGAATAGGTGATGGTATTGGTGTAACAACCAGCAAATCGGCAGCGTAGCAACCTCCTGGTAAAGTATAGGTAATTGTAGGTGTGCCAAGCGACATACCTGTAACCAGGCCTGTGAATGAATCTACCGTTGCAATGGCTGGCGTACCTGTACTCCATACTCCTGATCCGGTATCAGTCAAAACAGTATTTGATCCTGCACATATTGAACTAACACCAAAAATTGGTCCGGGTACTGAATTTACAGAAAGTGCACGGGTAGCAATGCACCCTGCCTGTAGATAAGTAATTGTAACTATACCCAGTGATACTCCGGTTGCAATACCAGTACCGGAACCTATGGAAGCAATGGCTGTATTGCTGCTGCTCCACGATCCGCCGGTGGATGGATCAGTAAGCGTAATGTTCTGGCCGTTACAAACATACGATGGTCCGGCAATAGCCGACGGTGCCGGATTTACTGTAATAGGTTTAGTTACAGAGCATCCTGCACCTGGTGAAAAAGATATGATCGCTACGCCGGATGTTACTCCGGTAACGATACCAGTATAGGTACCTACTGCAGCTACCGAAGGATTGCTGCTGCTCCATGTTCCGCTGCCCACCGGATCAGTAAATGTTGTTGTCAATCCGGGGCAAACATTCGTTGTTCCTAAAATTGAAGAAGGAGGTGGAGTAACTGTGATGCGGATAAGTGTAGTATCGCTGCCACCTGAACAATCTGTAATAACTACCCTGATTGAATCAGGACCTGTATAACCGATAAACGGAGCATAAAACAATCCAACCGGAGATACAGACCCTCCTGTAGATGTACTGGTATAATAGGAAGCAAGAGTTCCGTGCAAAGGCCCAAGTAATGCGCTCCAGGTTTCTCCTTGTCCGTTATCAATGTCTGTTATTGCAAGCAACGAACTAAGGGAATCTGTTGAATTCTGGCAAACTGATGAAATCTGAACATGACCACCGTTAAACCGTGGAGCATGATTGTAACTGACTTTCCTTATTCGCTGGTTGGAGCGGTCTGCAATAAAAATATTAGCTGAACCATCAATAAATAGATGGGCAGGATTATTCAACATACCTGATGTAGAATTACAGGCATCACCACTAAAACCTGCAGTACCATTACCTGCAATAGTAGAAATGAAGCCAGAGGTATTGATCTTGCGAACCCTGTGATTGGTGTAGTCTGATATGAATATATTATTCACAGCATCTACAGAAACGCCAAATGGCCCGGTAAATCCAGCTGATACCGCAGGGCCACCATCACCTCCATACCCTGAAGTACTACCGGCAATAGTGCTGATAATTCCGGAGGTGTTAACTTTACGAACCCTGAAATTGGAATAGTCAGCTATATAAAGGTTTCCTGCACCATCAACAGCTACACCATCAGGATTGTTTAATCCTTCAAGTGTTGCAGCCAGACCATCGCCGGTATATCCACCAGTACCAGTTCCAGCCACCGTACTGATAATGCCCGATGGATCAACTTTTCTTACCCTATGATTATACTGGTCAGCAATAAAAACACTGCCGCTTGCATCTACTGCCAATCCTGTAGGGTAATTTAACTTAGCCGAGGTTGCAGCGCCGCCATCACCGAAGAAACCAGCGGTTCCTGTTCCGGCTATTGTACTTATTATTCCTGAAGTGGAAATCTTTCTTACCTTATGATTGACCTGGTCTGCAAAATAAAGATTTCCGTTTACATCAAATACAATTGACAAAGGGGCATTTAATTGTGCTGATGAAGCTGGTCCGCCGTCTCCTGCACTGCCAGGAGTACCTGTTCCTGCTATTGTTGTAATAGTTCCTGAAGTACTTACTTTACGTATCCTGTTATTGTAGGTATCTGCGATATAAAAATTACCTGATGCATCCTGACTTACACCATAAGGAGTATTCAGACTTGCAGCCAATGCAGAACTACCGTCACCCGAAAAACCAGCTGTGCCATTTCCTGCAATAGTACTGATGGTCATACCGGCATAAGGGAAAACATTCAGAGTAGTGGTATTTATACACCCTGTTGGCAATGTATAAGTAATGGTAACAGTACCTGCCGAAACGCCTATTGCAAGACCAGTCGTGGCTCCTATCGACGCTATTGCCGGATTACTGCTGCTCCACGTTCCTCCCGGTGTGCTGTTTTTAAAGAGTGAATATTCTGTTACAGCAATGCTGGTTGCACCGGTAATTGTTGTAGGAATCGGATTAACATTAACGTAAATAGCCATCGTATCAAAAGTATAGCCATCACAAACAGTCATTTTAAAAGTATCTGGTCCGAAATATCCAGTTGCCGGTGTGTAGTATAGAGCATGTGGTGTTATCACTCCTCCGTTTGAAGTAGTATCATAAATGCCCGACACACTACCATGAGATGCAGGAACCAATACAGCCCAATGTTCTGGCTGCCATAAATCTGAATCAATAACTGCGAGTAAAGAATTAATAGAATCAGGTCCAGAATTCTCACATACTGTTAAATTCTGCCAGGGCCGGTGAACAAACCTTGGAGGACGATTATAGTTTGTAATCTTTCGTATCCGATAATTATAATAATCACTTATATACAAATTGCCATCTGCATCTACTCCGGTACCTAAAGGGTAATACATAGTTGCCGCTGTGGCAGGGCCACCATCACCGGTGAATGAAGGAGTCCCGGTTCCGGCAATTGTACTTATAATTCCGGCACTATTTACTTTCCGAATTCTATTATACCAGTAATTGCAAATATACAAGTTGCCGGCAGCATCAATTGATATACCAGAGGGTAAATAAATTTGTGCGGCAGTTGCTGGTCCGCCATCACCCGAATATCCGGTCCCTCCATTGCCTGCATAAGTGCTTATAATGCCGGAAGAATTAATCTTCCGTACCCGGTTATTTCCTTCATCAGCTAAAAATACATTACCATACCCATCAGCACATATTCCCCAGATATACCCTATTGTTGCAGCCGTGGCCGGACCACCATCCCCTGTAGCTCCGTATGCTCCTGTTCCACATATAGTGGTTATAATTCCTGCAGTATCTATCTTTCTGATTTTGTTGTAGCCATAGCACCAAAAATAAATATTACCATAAGGATCTGAACCGATTCCATTACCCCACCATCCGGAGCCGGAATATCCAATTGCAGCAGCGGTAGCTGGCCCCCCGTCTCCAGTATAACCTACTGATCCATTGCCTCCAATTGTGTTTATAATTCCGGAGGTATTTACCTTACGTATACGATAATTTCCCCAGTCGGCAAGATATAGATTCCCTGTAGCATCAGTGGCAATACCCCCTCCATAATAACCTGTAGAAGTAGAACCGCCAATCATCGCAGCTGTTGCCGGGCCACCATCTCCGCTAAACCCTGGTGAACCTGTACCGACGGCTGTATAAATTATGCCTGCTGAATTTACCCTCCGTATTCGGGCATAACCGGAACCATAGTAATAATAGCTTCCGATATAAAATCCACCAGCTGCATCCGATGCCACTGACCAGGGGTAATAAATTGTTGCAGTCGTAGCTGGCCCTCCATCACCCGAATATCCGGGACTACCCGATCCGGCAACTGTAGTGATGATCTGCGATTGAGCGTTATATGAAAAGCCGATTAAAATGGCTAATAACAGGCATAAATGCCGATAGGAAAAGTAGAGGTTCGGTTTCATTGTAAGAAATTTTGACTAAGATAAGGCTTTTATATTTAATTTTGTACCTATTACCCATTGATCCGGATATTTTTATCCACAATACCGGATATTTTTGTCCTTTAAAGATTAGAGTGAACAAATGGTATTCAATAATTACCTTAGTACCCAAAACTTAAATTATTAACTGATTGCTATAAAAAGCCATATTTTTGCAATAAATAATTAATGTCACTTCATTTCCTTCTATTCACTTTTCTGTTTGCTCCTTCACCTCAAAATACGGTGCCAGAAAGTATTTATGATTTTAAAATAACCGCACTGGATGGAAGTATAATTGATTTTTCGGCTTTCAAAGGAAAGAAGATACTGATCGTTAATACTGCGTCTAAATGTGGTTTTACTCACCAATACGAAGCACTCGAAAAACTATATAAACAATACAACGGGAAGTTGATAATTGTTGGGTTTCCTGCTAATAATTTCTTGTTTCAGGAACCCGGTTCCAATGAAAAGATAGCCATATTCTGCAAATTGAATTATGGTGTTACTTTCCCAATTGCTTCCAAAATATCAGTAAAAAGGAAAAATATGGCCCCTGTTTATCAGTGGCTTACCCAACAAAAATACAATGGATACAAAGACAGTAAAGTAAAATGGAATTTTCAGAAATACCTTATCAACGAAAAAGGTTTGCTTACCGATATTTTCTCTCCCTCTACCCCACCCGATGCACCTGAAGTGATTGCTGCGATTGAAAGATAATGATAAATTAGAGGATTTGGGATGCAATTAATAATATTGCAAATAGTATAATTCAAGGCTTGCTAATCCTATACTTACATTTATGTAGAATGGTAATTCTTATGCTACCCACTTCAATTTGCTTTATTGCTTTTTATGCAGATTTACACAGACCAAAATGATTCTTTTATTTTGATTAAGTGATTCAATATTTTCGAATAATAAGTGGTTGAGGATAAAATTGGCTAATTAAATATTATTTAATAATATCCTACTGCATAAATTTGTAAAATATAACCATAACATAATAATATAATTAGATAAAAACTCAATACCGAATACACATAAAAATAAAATTACATGTAAAAATATACTAACCACAGATTAGGAGAAGTAATAAAAAAACAAAGAAATTTACCTATTAAACCAGCATAGTTACCGGGTTCTCGAGGTATACTTTGAGCGTTTGCAGGAACCTGGATGCAACTGCTCCATCTACAGAGCGGTGATCGCAACTAAGGGTTATTTTCATAATCTGCCTGATCACTACAACCCCATTTTCGGCTACTGGTGTGGCTGCAATTTTGCCAACTGCCAGAATGCAGCTGTCAGGAGGATTAATGATTGCTGTAAAATCATCAATATCCATCATGCCCAGGTTCGAAATGGTAAATGTATTACCGGTAAACTCTGGTGGCTGAATCTTTTTGGTCTTGGCCTTTTCTATGAGTGTATTGGTTTCCTGCGCAATTTGCGACAGGGATTTTTGATCGGCAAACTTAATTACCGGCACTATCAACCCATCCTCGACTGCAACAGCCGAACCAATATGTATATGATGGTTCTGCCTGATGAATTCGCCCATCCATGAGCTGTTTACTGCCGGGTGATGGCGAAGTGCCATTGCACATGCCTTTATTACAAGGTCGTTGAAGGATACTTTTACCGGGGAAACATCATTTATTGCTTTACGTGCATCTATGGCTTTATCCATTGTTATGGACATGGTAAGATAGAAATGTGGCGCGCTGAACTTGCTATCGGCAAGTTTGCGGGCTATGATCTTCCTCATCTGGTTAAGCGGGATATCGGTATAGCTTTCTTCGCCTGCAGGGGCAGCCATAATAACCGGAGCAGCCGCTTTCTGTACCTGCGGAGTCGGAGCAACTATAGGCGCAGTAGCAGTTGCAGCAACCTGAATTGCAGGCGGCGCATAGCTATCTACATCGCGTTTGATAATTCGTCCATTATCGCCCGATCCTTTTATTGCCTGGATTGGCACACCTTTATCTTCAGCCAGTTTTTTAGCCAGCGGCGAAGCTTTTATACGTTCATCAGAATGAGATTCAAGAATTTCAACAGGTGCTTCTGTGGCAGTTGTTTCTGTAGAAGGAACCTCAGTTGCAACAGGAATGGCTGCTGGTATCGCAGCAGTTGCCGGAGTAACTTTATTACCACCATTTTCAGCATCCAGAATTGCCTGAAAATCTTCACCGGGTTTACCTATAATAGCCATAATGCCATTTACCGGCACACCCTTACCTTTTTCAACCCCAATATACAACAGTGTACCATCCACATAAGGCATTACCTCCATGGTGGCCTTATCGGTCTCCACATCAGCAATTATATCATCCGATTTTACAGTATCACCTACTTTTTTGTGCCATTCCGCTATTACTCCCTCCTTCATTGTATCACTGAGCAAGGGCATGCGTATTGCTTCTGCCATAAATATTTCTGTGGTTTAAAAGTCAAAAGTAATCTTTTTATGGAATTCCCTTCCATTGGTTTTTTGTTACTATCAAGTAGCAGACTTTAAGCACATGCTATAAATCCAGCTCTGTTTTTACTAATCATATTACATCCTGCTATTTCAACCGGATTAGGCTTTTATAATATATAATTGTAATGCGGAATTTACTTTCATGATTACTCCATCTTCAATATTTTCTTAACTTTGATTATGAGCTTACCCGATAAAAATCCGAAGAAAAAACTTGTTGTGCTTACAGGCGCTGGTATCAGTGCAGAGAGCGGTTTAAAGACCTTTCGTGATACAGATGGCCTGTGGGAAGGATATAATATAGAAGACGTAGCTACCCCACGTGGCTGGCGAAAAAATCCGCAACTGGTGCTCGACTTCTACAACCTGCGCCGCAAAGATGTAATGAACGCCCAACCCAATGCAGCCCATCTTGCCCTGGCTGACCTTCAATCACAATTCGATGTACACATTGTTACCCAGAATATTGATGATCTGCACGAGCGGGCAGGTTCAAAAAATGTTCTTCATCTGCATGGTGAAATATTGAAGATGCGAAGCGAAAAAAATGAGCATAAATATTATAAAGTAAAGCAGGATATAAAACTGGGCGATAAAGATGCCGAAGGCAGCCAGTTCCGCCCACATGTGGTATGGTTTGAAGAACCCGTGCCCATGATAGAAGAAGCCATTCCTGTAATGTATGATGCCGATATCTTTGTGCTGATTGGAACATCACTGGTTGTGTACCCTGCGGCAGGACTGGTAGATTATGTAAAAGAAAAAGTAATCAAGTACGTAATTGATAAAAATATCCCACCCGTTAGTCGTTATAAAAACATTGTACCTATACAGATGCCCGCAACCCAAGGTATTATTGAACTTAGGAAACAATTAGAAAACAGCTAATAACTTTAGTACTTATTGATTCAACATATCAGGGGCAAATTAAGGTCTTAAATTACCACATCTTTGCCAGCCACTAAATTGGTTGCGAATATTGCTGTTAGCAACCATACGCAATTCTTTGATCCTATATTCAGGTACTTAAGTTTATTCTAAATTTAATAACCAAACCGGTTTAAAAAATCACCACACCCTATTTTTACTTTAAATATTTGTCACTTTAATATCTCTAAAACCTGATAAAGTTCATGTTTTCAGTTGACTGACATTAGGAATATTCGGTGTTACAACTTTTATATTTGATAAAAATTCACAACATGGAGCCAAAATTTATTACAGGCGATAAAGTCAGACTGGTATCAGGAGGGCCTGATATGACTATAAGAGGAATACATTTCGATGTACTGGCCAATGAATATAACGATAAAATGTTTGATTGTATATGGTTTGAAAAAAACAAGGATGGTAAAAGGGAAGTACATTATTGCCCGTTCTATGCTGATGAATTAGTGAAAGTAGAAGAATCAACAGATGGAACACGTTCCTGAAGTATTCACTCCGCAGGGCTCAAAACAGGAAACCTGGTTCCTGGAGGGGCCACAGTCTCGGCGCAGGGAATTAATATTCCTTTTTGATGTTGTGAAAGAGTTTATCAGGGGCTTCCGAAAATTACACTTTATTGGCCCATGTGTTACGGTTTTCGGTTCAGCACGGTTTAAGGAAGATAATTATTATTATGATGTTGCAAGGCAGATAGGGAGCGAAGTTGTTCAACTAGGTTTTGCAGTAATAACAGGCGGCGGCCCCGGAATTATGGAAGCCGCCAACAGGGGCGCTAAGGAAGCAGGAGGCCGGTCGATTGGATGCAATATAATATTGCCTAAGGAACAGAAACCCAACAAGTACCTTGACAGATGGGTGGAAATCAACTACTTTTTCGTTCGCAAAATCTTACTTACCAAATACTCCTATGCCTTTGTTGTAATGCCCGGAGGTTATGGTACTATGGACGAGTTCTTTGAGGCCATTACCCTTATACAGGTGGGGAAGACTCCCCGCTTTCCGGTTGTATTGTTTGGTAAAAAGTATCATGAAGAGTTGGTCGGGTATATCAATAATATGGTGCTCCAACAAACCATAAATGAAGAGGACTCCAGACTTTTCCTATGTACTGATTCGGTAACTGAAGCCATTGACCACATCAATAAATTTGCCATACAGGGTTTCGGGTTAAAGCGAAAGAAAAGGATGCGGCCATTATCATGGCTGGGTGAGCACAGAATGCATTTCGGAAACGGATAGCTCTAAATCATTATTTATACCAGCTTTACTTTTATGAAAATTGTTCATTGCCCCGATTATACTTGCATTTCAATCTGGGTACTTCCTGATCCGGGCAACTGTTTTTTGGGAAGCTCCCCTCACCAAATGTCTCAAATAAACTCCAAAAAACCTTCATTAATTCATTTTATAACTATGATAACCAGAAATCATTACTGGCTTGTAGTATTACTGCTGCAGATGGGCAGTTTCCAGTTTTGCAGTGGCAAGCAAATTGTTAACAAACATTACAAATTTAGCATTACCCTACCCGACAAACTGGTTGAAATTGATGACAGCAGTAATACATTATTTAGTTCGGCCTATTACGATTCCATTGCAAGTATGCTTCTTATGATCTCGGCGCAGAAAGGAGTTTTCAAACATGTGAAAGATTATATAGACTGCGCACACCTTGAACTGGAAAATCAGTTACAGACAGATTATGGCGACACAACACTTCGTTTACTAAGCTGTAGTAAATCCGATTTTTACCCTAAAAAAACCACCTTACTACGGTTTGAAATAAAGAGTCTGAATCCGGGCTATAGCCGATTTATTATCTACTTTATTCATCACCGCAAATACGACATCCAGATTTCATTTACTTATAAAAAGGAAAATGAGGTTTCCAGTGTGCAATACATCAACCGGATAATGGAAACGCTGGCATTATTGTAATCTGATTTTTCATACCAAAAGAAGCAATCTGATGCGCAATGAACCGCAAAAATTATCCCACTAATCCAATCTTTTTCTGATCCGGTACCCTTTCAAATACTCACTTTTATTATCCCAGCTTATTCTTCAGGAAAGCAACAGTCATACCCCAGGCTTCTCTAGCGGCTTCGGGATGATATGCGGGGCGGGCATCGCAATAGAAGGCGTGCGGAGCATAGGATATCACCACATTGATGTAGTCTTTACCTGCCAGGTTTACGGCATCAACAACGGTTGCTACATGCTCTGGCAGGATATGAGTGTCTTTACCTCCCCAGAAAAACATTTGCGGCCCGTGAAGCTTTGCTGCCAGGTGGGCGACCATATGCGTGCCTCCACCATAATAGGCTACCGAAACGGCCAATGGCAAGGCGCTGTTGGCTACAAATGCGGCACGACCACCAAGACAGAAACCTATACAGCCTATTTTATCTCCTATCACATTATCCTGAGCCTGCAGCCAATCATAGCAGGCGCGGGAGTCGTTAATTAGGGTCTCGACAGTGATGGCCTGGAAGTGGGGCATTACCAAAGAAAAATCATTATAGCCAGACTCGAAGCCAGGAGATGCAGTACGGTGAAACAATTCGGGAGCAATGGCAATATAACCAAGGGCTGCTACCCTACCTGCCACATCGCGTATATGCTCATTAACGCCAATAGCTTCCTGGAAAACAATAACTGCCGGAAACGGCCCTGAGCCATCGGGGGTTACCACGAAGGCGTTCATATCATTGGCATCTTTTACCGGGAGTGTGATTGTAGTTGTTGTCATGCGGGAAATTTTTTTGGCAAATTAAGGGAATTAGCTGATATAAAATTGAGCATTTAGTGAAGCAATATTAAGTATATAATACTATGCTTTGATTAAAATGTATATACTCATTCGAATAATAATGTTGTGTTTATATTGATTTAGATTTCCAGTTTACATATTTTTTGCAAAAAAAATCTAAAATACTTAAAATTCAATTTTATATGTATTCGTTTTTAAATAGCAAAAATAACAGCTACGTGCCATCAACAACCTAAAATTGCATTAAAGCCCGGTAATGTGGAAATATTTCTTTCTAATCCCACAAAAACTAATATACTACCCGCACCTTAATCGTCTCCTTTACATGCCTAAGCAGGTCGGCGGCATCCTTCGAAACTTCGTGGCCGATATCGAGTACTGCATAGCCTACCTCCTGGTTGGTTTTAAGGTACTGCCCTAATATGTTGATTCCGTGTCCTGATAGGGCTGCATTGATCTCGGCCAATACACCCGGTACATTTTTGTGAATATGCAGTATGCGGTGGGTATTTTCCTGCACAGGCAGGTTTAATTCGGGTATAGATAAGGAGCCGCTGGTTATGCCTGTTTCAGCAAATTGGACAAGCCGCGTGCTTACATCAAGACCTATATTCACCTGCGCCTCTTCGGTACTGCCGCCTATATGAGGCGTTAGTAAGACATTGGGCAAGTGCCGTAAGGGGCAATCGAACGGGTCGCCATTTGCGGCAGGCTCCTCGGGATAAACATCAATTGCCGCGCCCGATAAATTGCCCTTTTCGAGGGCCGTTTTTAAAGCCGCTAGATCAACCACCTCACCGCGGGCAAAATTGATAAGGATAGCGCCCTTTTTGAATTCAGAAAGTCGCTTCTTGCTTATAAGGTTGTTGGTAGCAGCAATACCGGGGGTATGAATAGTAACAATATCTGCACATTGCAGCAGCTCAGTAAGGCTGGCAGTAGCAGTTGCGTTGCCCAGCGGTAGTTTCTTTTGAGTGTCGTAGAATACCACCCTCATGCCCATCGATTCAGCCATAACACTCACCTGGCTACCAATATTGCCATAGCCTATAATACCCATGGTTTTGCCCCGCAGTTCGTGACTGTTGCTGGCTTCCTTCATCCAGATACCCTCGTGGGCCAGCCTGTTCTTTTCGGGTATGCTACGAATCAGCATTATTGCAGCACCTATAACCAGCTCGGCCACCGAGCGGGTATTGGAATAGGGCGAGTTGAACACGGCCACCCCTTTGCGCATGGAGCTGGTCAGGTCTACCTGGTTGGTACCAATGCAAAAACAGCCCAGACCAAGTAGCTTTTCGGCAGCCTCCAGCACCCTTGCTGTGATCTGTGTTTTGGAACGGATACCCAACAGATGCACCTTGCCTATCCGGCTCATCAATTCCTCCTCAGACAGGGCAGATTTCAGTGCAGTAATGCGCTCATAGCCATGCTCTTTAAAAACCTGAATAGCACCCGGATTAATATTTTCGAGTAGCAGTATGTTTATTTTGTTTTTGGGGTAACTGGTAGACTTCAATGGAATAATTTGATTATTATAAGTAAAAAAGTACCTGAAATAGAATTACAAATCTGGCACCAAGAATCATTAAATAAGTTGCCTGTAAATTAAAACATTAAGGGCATTCAGTACCAAATTTTTGATTGGCCGCAAAATCAGTTTATCTGAATCGCTGCCAAATGCGCCAAAATATTACCTTTGGGCATTACGAAAATTTTTTAATGAAAACCACACTACTTAATATTCCTACAACCTACCGGCAACTCATATTTATAACCTGCGTTATAGCATCGGTACTGTTTCTCAATCCACCAGTGGCTCTATTGCTGGGGCTGGTCATCGCGCTGGTAACAGGGCATCCGTTTATCCAGATCAATAAAAAAGCCACCACCCTGCTTTTGCAGGTATCGGTAGTGTGCCTTGGCTTTACTATGAATTTTGAAGAAGCTTTGAAGGCAGGTAAAGAAGGTTTCTTTTTTACAGTTGGTACAATTGGTATAACGCTGCTTGCGGGTTATTTTATAGGTAAATACCTGAAAATAGATAAGAATACATCTACCCTTATCTCGAATGGTACTGCCATTTGCGGTGGCAGCGCTATTGCAGCAATATCGCCAATTATTAAAGCCAATGATGAGCAGATAAGCGTTTCGCTGGGTACAATTTTCATATTGAATTCCATTGCCCTGTTTATCTTCCCTACCCTGGGACACTTATTAAATCTCACAGATCAGCAATTCGGTACCTGGTGCGCAATTGCTATACATGATACCAGCTCTGTGGTAGGGGCATCTAAACAATACAGCGAAAAAGCCCTGCAAATTGCAACAACCATAAAACTGGAGCGGGCATTATGGATTATCCCGTTGTCTTTGATCACCGCGTACTTTCAGAAAAGTACTGGCAAAATCAAGATACCCTACTTTATATTTTACTTCATTATAGCCATCCTTATAGCTACTTACCTACCCACCTACCTGCCTTTCTTGAAAACAGAAATCGAACATAATAATCTGTTTCAGTGGGCGGCCATGTTTGGCAAAAAAGGACTGGTGGTTACCCTTTTTCTTATAGGTTCAGGGTTATCATTTAAAACGATTCAAGTTGTGGGATGGCGGCCAATATTGCAAGGAGTAATACTTTGGATATTGATAGGTGCTACATCTTTGGCTGTGATTAAAGGGGTATTATAAAAAAGAAATCAGGAGCGCAAAGCCCCTGATTTCCATCCTTTATATTCTAACTTATCACATATCACTTATCACATATAACTTATCACATATAACTTATCACATATCACTTATCACTTATCCCTTATCACTTATCCCTTATCACATATCACTTATCACTTATCCCTTATCACTTATCCCTTATCACATATCACTTATCACTTATC